>NZ_JBARCR010001164.1:0-13242 GCF_049794275.1 Trebonia sp. | reverse complement strand
GTAGCGCTCGGCGTCCGCGTGCGGCTCGTCGCGGGTGTTGATGATGGGCCGGGAGCGGGTCGTCGCGGAGCTGACGCCCTCCCAGATGTGCTCGGCCCGCTGGCTGACGCAGTACACCGCGCCCCGGGGCGTCTGCAGCACCTTGCCCGCCCCGCAGATGACCTGGCGGGTGACCAGGAACGGGATCAGGATGTCGGCCAGCCGGCCGAACTCGCCGTGCCGGCCCACCAGGTAGTTCTCATGGCAGCCGTAGGAGTTGCCGGCCGAGTCGGTGTTGTTCTTGAACAGGTAGATGTCCCCGGCGATCCCCTCCTCGCGGAGCCGCCGGTCCGCGTCCACGAGCAGCCCTTCCAGGATCCGCTCGCCCGCCTTGTCGTGGATCACCAGGTCGGTCGCGCCGACCTTCAGCAGCATCGTGGTCTCGCTCATGTTGGAGTCGCCGACGATGACGTGCAGGCGGCGGAACCGTTCCGCGTCGGCGTGCGGTTCGTCGCGGGTGTTGATGATCGGCCGGGACCGCGTCGTCGCCGACGACACGCCCTCCCAGATGTGCTCGGCGCGCTGGCTGACGCAGTACACCGCGCCGCGCGGCGTCTGCAGCACCTTGCCCGCGCCGCAGATGATCTGCCTAGTGACCAGGAACGGGATCAGGATGTCCGCCAGCCTGCCGAACTCCCCGTGCCTGCCCACCAGGTAGTTCTCGTGGCAGCCGTAGGAGTTGCCCGCCGAGTCGGTGTTGTTCTTGAACAGGTAGATGTCCCCGGCGATGCCCTCTTCCCTGAGGCGGCGATCCGCGTCCACGAGCAGGCCCTCGAGGATCCGCTCCCCCGCCTTGTCGTGCGTGACGAGGTCGACCACGTTGTCGCACTCCGGGGTCGCGTACTCCGGGTGGCTGCCTACGTCGAGGTACAGCCGCGCCCCGTTCCGCAGGAAGACGTTGCTGCTACGGCCCCAGGACACCACGCGACGGAAGAGGTAGCGGGCTACCTCATCCGGCGACAGCCGCCGCTGTCCGCGGAAGGTGCACGTAACGCCGTACTCGTTCTCAAGCCCGAATATTCGCCGGTCCACGTCACTAGGCTACGTTCCCGATGGCGCGGGAGTCACTATGCTTCGCCGCAACCTGAACACGACCTGCGTGCCGCGCGGGACCTGACCTGGCAGGTAAAGGCCGAATTTCGCGCCGCCGGCGAGCTCGGCAGGGGTGCAGATGAACTGGCTCGTGACCATGAATTCCCAGTAGGGATCGGCCACGCAGGCTGTGACGCCGGCGCGTTCGGCCTGCACGAGGAGGCCGGTCATCGACGGCCAGGCGTTGTGCTGAAGGCGTAGCAAAACGATGGGCCGGCCATCGGCGATCGCGGCCATTTTGGCGAGCCCGTCCGGCAGCGACTGGTCCGTGTCGGGGCCCGTCGCCGTGTTTGCCGGGTCGGTGTGATTCGTGCTCGTCTTGGTCTGCGGGGCGACCGCGAAGGCGGCGCAGGCGACCACGGCGGCCGTCACCGCCACCGCCAGGCCGGTCAGCGAGGGCAGCGCGGGCAGCGACTCCGCCAGCGCGAACAGCGCGACGAGGAGCATGATCGCCGGCGCCGACCAGTAGAAGTAGCCGATGAAGTACCCGGTGGGGTCCAGTTCGTCGATCGCCACCACGGCGTAGACCAGGAAGGCGACCGACGACAGCGCGACGAAGGCGATCAGCGAGACGCAGAACCTGCGGGCCGGCCCTGGCGCCAGCCGCCACGTCAGCAGGCCCGCCACCAGGTAGGCGGCGACCAGGACCAGCAAGCCGACGCGGGCCGCTCCCGGCCACCAGAAGTGCAGCGTGTAGTCCACGACCTGGCGCAGGTGGTTGTCGCCCTGTTTCGGCGAGTAGGACAGGTACTTGCCGAATTCGCCTGGCCAGTGCAGGGCGGTGTTGGCCGCGATCGGGAACGCGAAGAGCGCGCTGATGACCAGGACGGGAATCCACACCCGCCGCTGCCTGGCGAAGAAGGACCGCGACGACGCCAGCAGCGTCCGGCGGCGTGGCCAGCCAAGCGCGACCACGCAGCCCGCGGCGAGCACGGGGACGAAGAACAGGAAGGCCACGTTCCCGTTGATCAGGAACCAGCCAGCCAGCGCGGCGATCCAGGCGTCCCGCAGGTTGCCCGCGGCGACGGAGGCGGTCGCGACCACGAAGGCCAGGAACGGCATGATCAGGATGTACGGCATCCAGTCCGAGCTGAAGGTGGCCGGTATCAGCGCCGCGAAGGCGAGCAGCGCGGCGCAGCAGGCGGCGGCCGCGCGCGCCGACCTGGTCACCCCGTAGCCGACGGCGACGACGAGCGCGGCGAACAGCGCGTTCAGCGCGTACACCGCGATCAGCTGCCCGTTCCAGGCCGCGGGCACGACGTGCAGCGCCGCCCAGAACACGGACTCGCCCCAGGATTGCACGTACAGGAAGGCGGGCCCCGGATGGTTGAACTTCTCCCGGGAGTAGTGCCCGACCAGGAGCGTGAACCGGCGAGCCTGCTCGATCAGGATCGAGTTGGCCCCCATGTCGGCGTCTTCGTGCAGCGGTGTCGTGAACAAGAACGCGTTGCGGACCAGCAGCACGCCCATCACCGCCGCGAACGGCGCCGTCCAGACCCACCAGGGCCGACGTCGGGTGGCGTCAGCGCCGTCGGCCGGTGCCGCGGCGTGGCGGTCGTCCTGGAGGGTTTGACCGGTCAGATCCTGCCGTTCCTGATCGCCTGGTCGATCCACGGGATGACCTCGTCCAGCATGTCGTCGAGCGACGTGGCGGCCTCAAAGCCGAGCACGCGCTTGGCCTTGTCGGTGGACGGGACGCGGCGCTGCACGTCGTACGCGAACGGGTCGTCGCTGATGTAGCGCAAGGGCTCGTCCGGGCCCTTGACCTTCCGCCAGATGGACTCGGCGAGCTCGAGCACCGTGGTGGACTGCGCCGTGGAGAGGTTGAAGTCCTCGTTCCCCGCCTCGGGGTGCTCCATCGCCAGCACCACGCCGCGGGCCAGGTCGGCGCCGTAGGTGTAGTGCCTGATCTGGTCGCCTGAGCCGAGGATGTGCAGCGGGTCCTGGCCCTTGAGCACCTTCTGGACCAGGTCGGGCACCACGTGGCTCATCGCCAGCTTGATGTTGCCGGACAGGATCTCCTCGTCGCCCAGCGCGCGGGACTCGCCGGTGCCGACGCAGTTGAACGGCCGGACGATCGTGTACGGCAGCTTGTACTGGTCCCAGGCGGCGCGCGCGAAGTACTCGACGGCCAGCTTCTGAAAGCCGTAGGAGGACAGCGGCGGGGGCACCTCGCGCTCCTGGCCCTCGTAGGACGGCCACTCGGTGGTCGACTCGAAGACCATCGAGGAGGAGAGGTACGTCACCTTCCGGAGCTTGCCGTCCTTGTGGGCCTTGATCGCGGCGTCGCAGGACGCCGCGATGATCCGCTCGTTGGTGGCGAGCAGGTCGTAGGCGTAGGTGTGGAAGTAGGAGATGCCGCCGATCATGGCGGCGCCCGCGATGAAGTGGTCGCAGTCTTTCAGCAGGTCCGTCATCAGCTCGACGTCCCGGCAGTCACCCTCGACCAGCTGGTAATCGGGGTCGTCGTCGTAGGACTTCGCGACCTTCCCGTATTTAGAGAAGTTGTCGACGCCGATGACGGCGTACCCCTTGGCGAGCAGTTCCTCGACCACGTAGCCGCCGATGAACCCGGCCGACCCGGTGATCAGAACTTTCTGCATTAGCGGTCGCGGTCCCTTCCCATTTTCTGTCCGTAGGCCCTGATCTGTTCGGCCGACAGGCGCCGCCCGAAGGCGAACCGGTACCACCGCAAGTAGCCAGGTATCCACTTGGCGACCTTGAAGTTCGACATCCCCGCCTGGCGGTCAAGCCAGATCGTGGGGATCTCCGCCACCGGCATCCGCAGCCGCTTCGCTTTCGCGGTGAGCTCGATGCCGAGCTCGAACCCGTCTCGCGAGTCGATGCCGACCTTGCGGACGAAGTCGGTGGAGTACGCCTTGAACGAGTTCGTGGCGTCCCGGGTGCCGATGTGCGCAAGCAGCTTAAGCGACCGCCCGGCCGACTTGGACATCAGCCCCTTCAGGATCGGCCCGCCCACCTGCTGGCCGCCCGGCATGTACCGGGAAGCGGCGGCGACCGCCACCCCGCGGTCCACGAGCCGCGCGAGGTCGTCGATCTGCCGCGGGTCGTCGCAGCCGTCCGCCATCGTCACGACCGCCACCGGCGCGGCCGCCGCGTCGATGCCGAACCTGATCGCGTTGGCGGGCCCGCGGCCGTAGGTGTTGATTACGCAGCGGATCCGCGGTTCCTTCAGCGCGTACTCGGTCACCACCGGGATCGTGGTGTCGTCTTCCGAGTCGACGACGACGAGCACCTCGCACTGGAGGTGGACCGACTCGAAGAGCCGGTCCAGCACGGGGACGATGTGCTCGTCCTCGTTGTAGGCCGGCACCACCACGGTGACCCGCGGTGTGTCAGCTTGCCTCATACCCGCACACCCGTCCCGAGCACGTTCCAGATGTCCGCTACCGGCTTGTCCGTCTCCAGGCGACGGTACTCCGGATGCGGCGTGGCGATCACCAGCAGGTCGGATCGCGCGATGACCTGGTCCTGCGGCAGCAGGTTCGGGTCGACGGTGACGTACGGGTCGGCGCACAGCACCTTGTCGGCCTTGAACTCGAGGATCCGCTTGAGCTTGTACGACAGGCTGGACCTGATGTCGTCGGACTCGCCCTTGAAGGCCATCCCGAGGATGCCGACGGTCATCGAGGAGAGATCGAACCGCTGCTCGAGCCGGTGCACGACGTAGAGCGGCAGTCCCTCGTTGATCGTCATCGCGGTGTGCCCGAGCGCGAAGTTGTTGTTGTTGAACGCCGCGAGCTGCATCGTGTCCTTGAACAGGCACGGGCCGGCGGCGAACCCGGCGCCCGGCATGTCGGCGGCACGCGGGTAGTCCTGGGCCAGCCCCTTGCGGATCCGCTCGAAGTCGAGGCCGCGGTCGTTGGCCATCATGTAGAACTGGTTGGCTGCCGCGAACTTGATGTACCGCCACACGTTGGTGAACAGCTTCGCCAGCTCGGCTTCTTCAGGGGACAGCTCGACGATGCTGCTGGTCAGCAGGCCAAAGAGCTTCGCGGCGCGCTCCATACCCCGCGGCGACCTGGCGGAGACTATCTGCGGCAGCTCGAACAGCTCGGTCATCGCCTTGCCCTCGGCGATCCGCTCCGGGCAGAACGCCACCTCGATCGCCACGCCAAGGCCCACGATCATCTTCTCCACCAGCGCGGTAACGCCGGGGAAGACCGTGGACCGCAGGATCAGCAGCTGGCCGTCGCGCAGGTACGCCGCGCAGCCGCCCAGGGCCTTCGGGATCGCTGTCTGGTCGGGGTTCAGATGCTCATCCACCGGCGTGCCGATGACCACCACCACGTGTTCCGCCGAGCCCACAATCGACGGGTCGGCGGAGGCCCGGAGGCGGCCGTCCGCGACCACGCGCTCGAGCACCTCGGCGGCACCGGGCTCGTCGAACGGCAGCTGGCCGGCGTTCACCGTGGCGACGGCAGCCTCGCTCACGTCGTAGATGCCCACCTGTGCGCCACGATCAGCGAACGCGATCGCCAGCGGCAGGCCGACATGGCCACAACCTCCGATGACAACCACGTCAAGGCCGAACTGGTCTCCTCCAGGCACTGTGGCCATTCGCTCCAAACCTCCACCTGATTGGTAACGTCCACCCGTCAATGCAAGCTTGGATCACCACGTTACCGGGATCACTGTCCGTATTCTGGTGCAGCGCTATTGATCCTGTTCGCGGCGGCGTCATCGCGCAGCGGGTCTCCGCAGGCTGATACTAACGCTCTGCCTGATCGGCTGACGCTGCGTATCTGGGCTGTGCATGGGCCGCGCCGGCTTCTCAAGCCCGATCGCACCCGGTTATCCGGCCACCGCATCCGGTTTGCGCCGCGCTTCGACGTAAATCGTGCCGCCGGCCCGCATCGCTACCTCGATCGCGGTTGCGACCAGGGCCAGCGGAAGCGCCGCCACGGCGGCGGCCAGGGCGTAAAGCCGGAAGGCACCGCTCTGTGCGGCCTGGCGCGCTTCGGTACGGCGGATCGCATCGTACAGATCGGGATGCCCGGGGAGCCAGCCGACGAATCCGTGCAGCCAGCCGAAGAGAACCTGACCGCCGCGCAGATAGCTCACGCGCTCGACACTGAACCCCAGCGACTCGATCTGCGACAGCAGCGCTGGCGGGCTGATGTGGACGAGATGACGGGGCAGGTCGAGGGCAAGCCAGCGGTCCCCGAACAACCGGGCCTGCAGGCTCGCCGCGTTGGGCACGGCAACGACGAGCACCCCGCCGGGGACGACGAGGCCCGCCGCGTGGCGCAACGCACGGACCGGCCGGCGAAGGTGTTCAAGCGAGTGCCAGAAGATGACCGCGGACCAGGCTCCGGTCATTTCCTCGAGCTCGACGTTGCGCACGTTAGGGTGGGATTCGGCAGCGTACGGATCGACGCCAACCGCGTCCCTGGCGTGCCGCCGGAAGGCCGCGGCGAGTGTCCCGTCACCGGCTCCGACATCGAGGATCGGCCCTTGCGGCAAGACCCGGTGCAGACGGCCGGCCAGGGCTGACCGGGTCCGCTGCAGTATCTTGTCGCCCACACCGGAGAACCGGCCTGCCGAGGGGCGGTACCAGACCGCGTACGCGTCGCCCAGCTGCTCGTCGCTAGGCCACGGCGACGTTGTGGCGACTCCGCAGCGCGCGCACCGGATCCTGCCGGGACGATACTCGTCATCACCGCCGAACTGGTGCCCGCACCACGCACATTCCGTGGCAGCAGGCGCCTCGGTCAGCGAATAGGCAATGGCGGCGTTGCTTTCCCTCGACGCAGTCCGGCTTGCCCGGACTGTCGAAGCCGGGTCGGCAAATGACAAATCGATCAGCCCCTCAATGACGGTTGGGCACGTGCTTTAGCTCGCGGGTTCGCAAGCCAGTGTGGAAGATACCATTCGGGCAGCTGGTTCACGTGTGAAGCGCGCTAGCGGCCGACGCCCCTAGCCGGCGGCTGGCTAAGGCTTCGACAGCACCACGATGACGAGACCCGACACGACAAGGACAGTGCCTGCCCAGGTCAGCAGGTTGGCGCGCTCGTGCAGCACAAGGATGCTCGCGGTCAGGATGACAAGATAGCCGAGAGCATTGAAGGGATAGGCGAGGCTGAGCGGGACCCGGGACAAGGCGGCCAGCCATACCACGGCGGAGACCGCGAAGACCAGCAGTCCGAGCAACACCCACGGCGTGGTGGCCGCGGCGATCACGAGTGACCCGCCGCCACGCGTCCGTGCCGTGGCTACCTGCATGCCGTGCTTGAGCATCAGCTGCCCGCCGGACGCCGCGATGACGGCAAACAATACGAGCGCCAGGCTACCTATCGTCATGCGATGCCTCCGTTCCGGAGTGACGGGGGCTTCCAGGTCAAGCGACTTGCCCATTCGCCGCTGCTCCCTCAGGCTCACGTCTTACTCACAACCTATCGGGACTGCTCGCTGACCCGCGCCCCAGGCTCCTCCACGGGGCCGGGCTCAGGAAGACGGTCGCGCAGCAGCCCTGGCTTGAAATCGAGGTAGCCGCAGTGCCGGAGCCCGTGCCTGTGCAGCCGGTAGTCCAGGGATGTGTGCAGCACACCGAGTCCGTAGCGGATGCTGCGGCGCAGGTTGATCGATGACGAATCGGCCGCATAGCGCGTGGGGCAAGAGACCTCGCCGATCCGCGCCCCCGCGGCGACGGCCTGGGCGATAATCTGGTTATCGAAAACAAAATCGTCCGAGTTGCGCTCTATGGGCAAGCTGCCGAGCAGCGCGCTGCTGAAGGCGCGAAGGCCGGTGTGATACTCCGACAGCTTCTGGCTAAGCGCAATGTTCTCGGCGAATGTGAGAAATCGGTTCGATATGTATTTGTAACGGGGCATACCACGCGCGACGGAGTTCTGCGCCAGGATGCGCGAACCGAGCACCATGTCGTATTCGCCATAGGCGATCATCGACGCCATCGCGGGGACGAGCAGCGGCGAGTACTGGTAGTCCGGGTGCACCATGACGATGACGTCCGCGCCCAGCTCCAGCGCCTGCCGGTAGCAGGTCTTCTGATTCCCGCCGTAGCCCTTGTTGCTGTCATGGCAGATCGGCTCCAAGCCGAGTTCGCGAGCGAGCGAGACCGTCTGGTCGCTGCTGGCGTCATCGACAAGCACCACCTCGTCAATGACGTCGCGGTCGAGCTCCGCTACCGTGCGCGAAAGCGTAGCCTCCGCGTTGTAGGCGGGTAGCACGACGCTTATCCTGCGGGAATTAATCACGCAGGCAGTATACGGACCTCTCGGGTCGCCGAGTGGCTGGCTTGGGAACGCGGCACAGATTTTCGGCGTCTTCGGCAGCGCCGTCCGCGTCACAGCCCGCGAGGCGCTACCTTGGCCGTGTGAAAGCACTGGTTCTGGCTGGCGGGACCGGGACGCGGCTGCGCCCGATCACGCATACCTCCGCAAAGCAACTGCTCCCGGTGGCGAACAAGCCGGTCCTGTTCTACGGCCTGGAGGCGATCGCCGACGCCGGGATCACCGATGTCGGGCTCGTGGTCGGCGACACCGCGGCGGCCATCGAGGCCGCCGTGGGCGACGGGTCGGCGTTCGGGTTCCGCGCCACGTACATCCGGCAGCAGGCCCCCCTGGGGCTAGCGCACGCCGTCCTGGTGGCCAGGGATTTCCTCGGCGACGACGATTTCGTGATGTACCTGGGAGACAACTTCATCGTCGGCGGCATCAGGCAGCTCACCGAGGCCTTCCGGACCTCGCGGCCGGACGCGCAGATCATGCTGACCCAGGTGGCGGATCCGCGTGAGTTCGGTGTCGCGGAGCTGGACCAGGCCGGGCGCGTGATCGGGCTGGAAGAGAAGCCGCAGCAGCCGAAGAGCGACCTGGCCCTTGTCGGCGTGTACATGTTCACCCCAGCGATCCACGAGGCGGTGCACGAGCTCAAGCCCTCCTGGCGGGGAGAGCTGGAGATTACCGAGGCCATCGGATGGCTCATCGACCACGGCAAGACCGTGCGCTCCACCACCATCACCGGGTACTGGAAGGACACCGGTAACGTCGCCGATATGCTCGAGGTCAACCGACTGGTGCTGGAAACAATCGAGTCACGGCAGGACGGGACCACCGGCGCCGGGTGCGAGATCATCGGCAGGGTAGCGATCGAGGCAGGCGCCCACGTGTCAGGGTCGCGCATCGTCGGCCCGGTGATAATTGGCGCGGGCAGCACGATAAGCGGCTCTTACATCGGCCCGTTCACCGCGATCGGCCAGGACTGCGTGATCGAGGACAGCGAGATCGAGTACTCAATTCTGCTGCGCGGGGCGTCCATCCGGGGAGTGCGCCGAATTCAGGCCTCCCTGATCGGCCATGAGGCCGACGTCAGGCGCGCGCCGCAGGTGCCGCAGGTGCACCGGCTGGTGCTCGGCGACCAGAGTATGGTGCAGATCAGCTCATGAGGCTCCTGGTAACCGGCGGCGCCGGGTTCATCGGCTCGCACTACGTCCGCACGCTCCTGTCCGACGGCTACCCCGGCTATGAAGACGCCGAGGTCACCGTGCTCGACAAGCTCACCTACGCGGGGAACCCCGCCAACCTCGCCCCCGTCTCAGGTCGCTTCACCTTCGTGCACGGCGACATAGCCGACGCAGGGTTGCTGGCAGACGTACTGCCCGGCCACGACGCAGTGCTCAACTTCGCCGCGGAAACGCATGTCGACCGGTCGATCGCGGGGGCGGCGGAATTCGTCACCGCCAACGTGACGGGAGTGCAGGTGCTGCTGGACGCCTGCCGCGACGCTCGTGTCGGCAAGGTCGTGCATGTTTCCACCGACGAGGTTTACGGCAGCATCGCGGCGGGATCCTGGACCGAAGACTCCCCGCTCGACCCGAACTCCCCCTACGCGGCCGCCAAGGCCGGCGGCGATCTCCTCGCCCTGGCCTACGCCAGGACGCACGGGCTGGACGTGTCCATTACCCGGTGCTGCAACAACTACGGCCCCTACCAGTACCCAGAGAAGGTCATCCCGCTGTTCGCCACGAACCTGATCGAGCACAAGCCGGTCCCGCTGTACGGGGACGGCGGGAACGTCCGCGACTGGATCCACGTCGATGACCACTGCCGGGGCATCCATCTCGTCCTGGAAAAAGGCGCTCCCGGCCGGGTCTACCACATCAACGGCGACACCGAGCTGACCAATCGCGAGCTCACCGCCGCCATTCTGGCGGCCTGCGGCGCCTCCTGGCAGATGGTGGTGCCCGTCACCGACCGCAAGGGCCACGATCGCCGCTACAGCCTCGACGACTCCCTGCTCCGTTCGATGGGCTACGCCCCGCGCATCCAGTTCCCCGACGGCCTGAAGGCCACCGTGGCCTGGTATGCCGACAACCGCCACTGGTGGGAACCCCTCGACCGGCCCGCGCCGCCCGCGCGACCCGCCGACGGCGGAAACGAGTCATGAGCAGGTGGCTGATCACGGGGGCCAACGGGATGCTCGGCCGTGACCTCGCCGCGCTGCTAGCCGCTGAGGGCGAGCAGGTCGCCGGGCTCACCCGGGCCGACCTCGACGTCACCGACGCCGCGGCGGCCAGGAACGCCCTGGAGCGGCACCGACCGCACGTCGTGGTCAACTGCGCCGCGTGGACGGCGGTCGACGACGCCGAAGCACACGAAGACTCCGCGCGTGAAGTCAACGGGCGCGCGGTCGGATACCTTGCCGCCGCCTGCGCCGACCACCACGCCACCTTGGTCCAGGTCTCCACCGACTACGTCTTCGACGGCCTTGCGGAAAAGCCCTACGCAGAAGACCACCCGCCCGCGCCGCGCACCGCCTACGGCCGGACCAAGCTTGTCGGGGAGCAGGCTGCCCGCACCGCATTGCCGGACCACGCCTATGTGGTGCGCACGGCCTGGCTGTACGGCGCCCACGGGTCCAGCTTCGTCCGGACGATGCTGAACCGCGCCCACGCCGCCAGCCCGGTCAGCGTCGTCGACGACCAGCGCGGCCAGCCCACCTGGACCGCCGATGTGGCCGGCCAGATCCGCACGCTGATCACCGCCCAGGCTCCGCCGGGGATCTACCACGCCACCAGCTCAGGTGAGACCACATGGTTCGGCCTCGCCCGCGATGTCTATGCCCGGGCCGGCGCGGATCCGGCACTGGTCACTCCCACCACCACTGCCGCCTACCCGCGCCCCGCGCGGCGGCCCGCCTATAGCTCGCTCGGTCACAGCGGCTGGCTGGCCGCGGGTATCAACCCCATCGGCGACTGGCGCGAGGCACTCGAACGCGCCTTGCCCGCCATGCTGGCCGCGGTCTAATCCAGCGCGGGCGGGACGGGCTGGCCTCGGAGCCCCGCGGCGTACGCTACGCAGTCCTCGTAGCGCGGCAGCCGCCCCTGGCGCAGCGCCTCGTCCAGCGTGGGCGCCGCCGCGTCTTTCTCCGATAGCACCGGCTCCGATAGCACCGGGCCGTCGTCCGTCTTCTCCAGCGGCCAGCTGATCCCGATCGCGGGGTCGAGCGGGTTGACGCCGTGCTCGCGACCGGGCGCGTAGGGCGTCGAGCACAGGTAGAGCACGGTCGCCGCATCACTCAGCGCCATGAACCCGTGCCCGAGACCCTCGGCGAGGAAAACCGCCTTGCGGCTGTCCTCATCCAGACGCACCGCCTCCCACTTCCCGAAGCCAGGAGACCCGGCACGCAGGTCCGCCACCACATCGAGGACAGCGCCGCGGACGCAGGTGACGTACTTGGCCTGGCCCGGCGGGACGTCCGCGTAGTGGATCCCGCGGATCACGCCGCGCCGGGACACCGAGCAGTTGACCTGCGCGACGTCGAGCCGGTAGCCCAGATCAGCGGCGAACTCGCCGCCCCGGAACGCCTCGAAGAAGGCTCCCCTGTCGTCCTGGTACACCTGCGGGGTGAACACCCAGGCGCCCTCGATACCCAGCGCTTCCACGGCCCACACGCTAGCAGTAACGGCGGGCGTGCACCGGGGGCCGACGATTCCCTTCCAGGCGTTTCCCTTCAGGCATTTCCTTCCCTGGACACTCGGGTCCGCAAGCACCCGAAACCAAACGCGATGGGTGGTACTGTCTAGCGGCAATTACTGACTCTGGACGATGATCCGTCCCGGGTAGGAAAGGCGACATGTGGTGACCCCGGGGACGAGGGACTCTGACCAGGTCGCCACGGCCGTTACGGCGCGGAAGGCGACCGCCGAAGGCACCCATGGGGCGCTCCGCGCGTTGTTTCCCCTCGCGCCGGAGCCGGCGCCCCGGACCTGGATTCGCCGCGGCATGTCCGCGGCTGCGCAGATCGCGGCCGTCGGCATCGCCTCAATAGCGATGCTGCTGCGCATTCCCGGGCGCCCAGCGTGGCGCACCATCTTTGGCGACGACTACTTCTGGTTCCTCGCCCAGGCTATCCAACGTCCCTGGCACTGGGGCCAGTACGGCGGGTACGTGGAGGTTCTGCCGCGTTTTATCGCGCAGGTCGTGAGCTATCTGCCGCTGACTGACGCGGCCCTGGCGTTCGCGCTGGCCGGCGTGGTCGTTGCGGCGTGCGGCGCCCTGGTCATATTCCACGCGAGCGCCGGCCACATCGAGTCGGTGAAACTGCGCGCCCTGCTCGCCGTGGCCCTGGTGCTGCTTCCCATCGCGCCGATGGAACTCATCGCCAGCGGGGTAGAGGCGCCCTGGTACCTGCTGCCTGTCCTGTTCTGGGCGATGCTGTGGCGGCCGCGGAGCCGGCCCGCGATGGCGGTGGCGGCGGCGATCGGGTTCCTCACGATGGCTTCCAATATCCTGGCGGTGCTGCTCGCACCGCTGCTTGTCGCGCGACTGTACGTGCTGCGCCGTCCGCGGGAGCACGCGGTGAGCGCGGGCTGGCTGGCCGGCTGCCTGGTGCAGGCGGCTTACGTTATTCCCCTTGGGCTGAATAGCCAGTCCCGGCTTGACCACAGCCTGACGCCGCTCCGCCAGTCGCTCGCCTTCTACGCCCACGTCGTGCTGGTGCCATCGCTCGGCTGGCACACGTCGTGGTGGCTACGGTCGTTCGCCGGAGCAAACGGGGCCGCCGCGATCGCGGCCGTCGTACTCGCCGTCAGCTTCGGCCTGATCCTCGTCACCCAGCCGGGGGCACGGC
>NZ_JBARCR010001163.1:0-2284 GCF_049794275.1 Trebonia sp. | reverse complement strand
GCCTGTCCCTGTGGGCGCGGCTCCCGCTCGACAACGCGGACGCCTTCGCCCACGCCGCGGCGGCCAGGCACGGCGTCACGATCATGGCGGGCGGCGCGGCGTGCGCCGACGGCCGCCACCGTCACTTCGCCAGGCTCTCCTTCGCCGAGCAGCCGGGCACGCTCGAACTCGCCGCCGAACGCCTCGCCGTCGCCTGGGAACTCCACGCGGAAAACCTGGCCGCCTCCCCCGCCGCCGGTTTCAGTTATCCGGAACGGGCCCATGCCTCCGCCCGCCCCGCACCATGACCGTCAGGTCGCGGCGACCAGGAAGTCCTCCCCTGTCGACATGCGCAGGCCGTCCGCCCGGCCGGCGAAGTACCGCTCGTTGAGCGTGGTCCCCGACACGTGCCGCACGTCGGTGAAGCCCGCCTCGCGGGCCAGCGCCAGCATCTCCGCCGGAGTGAAGAAGCTGATGAACGGCGTGCCCGACCTTTCGGCGCCGTCCACGGCGATCTGCCGCCCCGGCCGGTCCCGCTCGTCGACGAGCTCGGCGGGCAGCTGGAACGTCATCGCCACCGTGGAGCCGGCCGCGAGCGACGCCAGCTCGCGCAGCGTGGCCGCGTTCGCCTCTCTGGTCAGGTACATGCTGACCCCGGCGGAGGCCACCACGGCCGGCCGGACCGCGTCGAACCCGGCGGCCGCGATCTCGTCGCGCCACGACCCGCCCGCCTCGAAGTCGACGGGCACCAGCCGCAGCCAGTCGGGGACGCCATAGCCGAGCTCGGTCAGCCGCCGCCGCTTCCAGGCCTGCGGCCCCGGCTGATCGACCTCGAACACCCGCAGCCGGGCGGCGACGTCGGGCCGCCGCTGCGCGAAGGTGTCCAGCCCAGCGCCGAGCAGCACGTACTGGCCCGCGGCGCGGGCGGCCTGCGCGGCGACGAGATCCTCGATGAACCGGGACCTGGCCACTACGTGCGCCCGGAAACCGCTGGTGAACACCGGGTCCATGTCCGGCCGGTCCCGCCAGCCGGCGTCGGGCGCCGCCAGCCGCAGCCCCACCTCGTCCTCGAGCACGTGCGGCGGCGGGTCGACCAGCACATGCATCGCCCGCCACAGCGCGACCCGCACCGCCGTCTGATCCGGCGACGAAGTCCGCTCCTCATCCATTGTCGGCAATGCTAGTCACGTTACTGTTGTGGTGGGCGGTCGGGAGGCGGAGGGGGAGATGGGGCAGGGCGCTGCGCGCGGTGCACTGGAGCTCGGGGCACTGGGAGTCGTGTTCGGTGACATCGGCACGAGCCCGCTGTACACCGTTCAGACGGTCTTCAGCCCGTCTGACCCGCACCGGGTCCACGCGTCGACCGGGAACGTCTACGGCGTCGTCTCGCTGATCTTCTGGGCGGTGACGATCGTCGTCACCGTCACCTACATACTGCTGGTGATGCGCGCCGACAACGACGGCGAGGGCGGCATCATGGCGCTGATCACGCTGATCCGGCGGCGGAGCATGCCGAGCAGGCGCCGCACCGCGCTGATACTGGCGGCGCTGGGGATCTTCGGCGCGTCGCTGTTCTTCGGCGACAGCATGATCACCCCCGCGATCTCGGTGCTGTCCGCGATCGAGGGCGTGCAGGTCGCGGCGCCGTCCGTCGCCACGATCGTGCTGCCGTTGACGGCGGCCGTCCTCATCGGCCTGTTCGTCCTGCAGCGGCTGGGCACCGGCGCCGTCGGGCGGATGTTCGGGCCGGTGATGGTGCTGTGGTTCTCGGTGATCGCCGCCTGCGGCATCCACGGCATCGCCGGTAACCCGTCGATCCTGAAGGCGCTGTCCCCCACCTACGCGGGCGCGTTCCTGTTCGGGCACTTCGGGACCGCGTTCTTCTCGCTGGCGGCCGTGGTGCTGGCCGTCACCGGCGCCGAGGCCCTGTACGCGGACATGGGACACTTCGGCCGCGGGCCGATCACCCGGTCGTGGCTGTTCCTGGTGTTCCCCGCCGTCATCCTCAACTACCTGGGGCAGGGCGCCCTGGTCCTCGCCGACCCCGTCCACGCGATCAGCAACCCCTTCTACCTGCTGGTGCCGAGCTGGGGGCGGATTCCCATGGTGATCCTGGCCACCGCGGCCACGGTCATCGCCTCCCAGGCGGTCATCTCGGGCGCTTTCTCGCTGACGCAGCAGGCCGCCCAGATCGGCTACCTGCCGCGGCTGCGCATCGACCACACCTCGGAGGAACGGGCCGGCCAGATCTACGTCCCGTGGATCAACTGGGCCCTGTGCGTGGCGGTGCTCGCGCTCGTCTTCA
>NZ_JBARCR010001162.1:0-3860 GCF_049794275.1 Trebonia sp. | reverse complement strand
TGGGTCGACCCTGCGGTGGGCTGGCGGAAAATCGCCGGCGCGCTCGCGGCCGGCGGGACACTCGCGCTGCTGTCGTACTTCGGCGTCGACGAGCCGCGCAGCAGGGACGACCAGGACGCGATGCTCGCCTCCATCGCGAAGGTCGCCCCAGACATCGCCGCCGGCTGGCCGGTTTACCGGGACATCGACAGCACGCTCGCCGGAGTAGAGCGGCGCCGCGGCAACGTCTCCGAGGTCTGGGCCTGGCTTGGCAGCTACGACATGGCGCAGGACTACGCCGCCCGCCTGTTCGGCGACGTGCAGGTGGCGCTGGTGCCGAAGCTTGTCGAGCAGACGGCCAGCGAACTCAACGCCACCTTCCGCACGATGTCCTACTACGCGCGCCTCTCCCCGTCACAGCGCGAGGCGCTCGCGCAGGAGTGCGAGGCGATTTACGCCCGCCTTGGCCGCCCGGTCCGCGCCAGCGTGGTCACGGCCCTTGTCACGGCCCGCCGCACCTGAACGGAGGACGCCGGATTCGAACCCGTGAGGGGTTGCCCCCAACACGCTTTCCAACACCGCTGATACGCGTTTACCACAGTCCCTCAGGATCGAACGACACAATGCGTTGACGACGGGCTTGCTCGGTGAGACGCTTCCGGTGCTCAACCGGTCCTGCATTTGCTTCTCACAAGGGAGTGTAGAGTGCGCGCAATCAGCAGATTTCGAGCGGGCCGAGCCTCGATCGGTGCCGCCTTGCTCGTCACCGCAGGTTTGGTCGTCAGCGGCCTAATCGCCGCGGTACCGGCTTCGGCCGCTGCGGGGCCAACGGCCCACCGGATCACCGTCCACCCGGAGATCTCCGCGGCCGGCGTGAAGGCGCCGAATGCCACCTTCGGTTGCCAAAGCCTTCCGATGGATGGCTCGCAGGGGCCGCGCTGCTACCAGCCAGCCCAGATCCAGAATGCGTACAACATCACCCCGCTGCTCAACCGCGGCATCAACGGCGCCGGCCGCACGATCGTCATCGTCGACGCCTACGGCAGCCCGACGATCGCCTCCGACCTGCAGACCTTCGACGCGACGATGGGGCTGCCCAACCCGTCATTCACGCAGATCACGCCGGCGGGTTCGCCACCACCGTTCGACATCAACGACCCCAACCAGTTCGGCTGGGCGGTCGAGACGACGCTCGACGTCGAGTGGGCGCACGTGACCGCACCGGGCGCGAACATCGTGCTCGCCGTAGCGCCGAGCAACAATGACTCCGACATCCTCAACACGACCACGTACGTGGTCGACCACAACGTCGGTGACGTCATCTCGCAGAGCTTCGGCGAGGCCGAGGCGTGCATGGACCCGACCTTGCTCAGCGAGCAGCACACGCTGTTCGCGAAGGCGGTCAGGAAAGGAATCACGCTTTTTGCCTCGTCGGGTGACAGCGGCGCCTCGCAGGCGAGCTGCGACCCGAACAGCACCGCCGCGCTGTTCGCCGTGAGCACTCCGGCTTCGGACCCGAACGTGACCGGCGTCGGCGGCACCACGCTCACGGCTGACCCCAGCACGGGTGCCTACCAGAGCGAGACCGCGTGGACTGAGCCCTTCGGCTGCAACCCGCCGGCGGTGGCGCCGACCGACGTGAACTGCAGCGGCGGCGGGTTCAGCAGCGTCTACGCGCGGCCGGGCTACCAGTCCGCGCTGCAGAAGAACCATGCCCGAGGCGTCCCGGATGTCGCCTACAACGCAGGCCTCGCTGGCGGCGTTCTGATCTACAGCGCGACGATCAACGTGGCCGAAGGGCTCCCGGCGAACGCGGCGGCGTTCTTCATTGTCGGCGGCACGAGCGCAGGCTCGCCGCAGTGGGCGGGTCTGGCCGCGGACGCCGACCAGCTCGGTCGGCACCGGATGGGCAACATCGACCCCGCGCTGTACTCGATCGCGCAGGCAAAGAAGCTGTACGCCGCGGCCATGCACGACATCACCACCGGCGACAACGACGTCGCCGAGATCGACGGCGACGGATACAACGCCGGCCCCAGATGGGATCCGGTGACCGGGCTCGGTACCCCGAACGCGGCAGTGCTCCTGCCGCTGCTCGCGGTCCTCACGAGCTAGCACGCCGGGTTGTCCGCGCTCGCCGTAGCAGCATTACGGCGAGCGCGGACACCTTCATCTGAGTACCCCGTTGACGTCAAACCGGTAGCCGAGACGAGTGTTCGGGCGTGTACCGAGGACCGGGAACGTATTGCCTGGTCACAAAAGCGGAGGATGCGAGATTCGAACTCGCGAGGCGTTGCCACCAACACGCTTTCCAAGCGTGCGCCCTAGGCCACTAGGCGAATCCTCCGTCGGGTAGCTTACCGGATGCGGAAGTGCTTCTCTCGTGTGCACCAGCACTGCCCGGGGTGACTAGACTTACCGAACGACCCCCCGTGCGGCGTTTACCTCGCCAACTCCCCCAGGGCCGGAAGGCAGCAAGGGTACGCGGGCTCTGGCGGGTGCGCGGGGGGTCCCCCCTTTCCGGAGGACCAGTCCCCCGGGCCCCCCTGTCTGATTCGCGGGGTGGCGACGGGCTTGGCCTGCGAGGATAACGTCATGGCGGAAGACTCCGAGGAAACCGGCCGCACGCGGCAGAACCTGGCCCTGTACCGCAAGTACCGCCCCGCCACCTTCGCCGAAGTCCGCGGCCAGGAGCACGTCACGCAGCCGCTCCGCCAGGCGCTGAGCAGCGGCCGGATCAACCACGCCTATCTGTTCAGCGGCCCGCGCGGCTGCGGCAAGACGTCCAGCGCCCGCATCCTGGCCCGCTCCCTCAACTGCGTGAACGGCCCGACCCCTGACCCGTGCGGGGTCTGCGACTCGTGCGTGGCGCTCGCCCCGTCCGGGCCCGGCTCGATCGACGTGATCGAGATCGACGCCGCCAGCCACGGCGGTGTTGACGACGCCCGCGACCTGCGCGAGCGGGCCTTCTACGCGCCGGTCGCCGGCCGGTTCAAGATCTACATCATCGACGAGGCGCACATGGTGACGCAGCAGGGCTTCAACGCTCTGCTCAAGCTCGTCGAAGAGCCGCCGCCGCACCTGAAGTTCATCTTCGCGACGACCGAGCCTGAGAAGGTCATCGCGACGATCAGGTCCAGGACGCACCACTACCCGTTCCGGCTGATGCCGCCGTCGGTGATGCGCGAGCTCACCGAGGAGATCCTCAACGCCGAAGGGGTCAAGTTCGATCCCGCGGTGCTGCCGCTCGTGGTGCGGGCAGGCGCCGGCTCCGCGCGTGACACGCTGTCCATCCTCGACCAGCTGCTCGCCGGCTCTGACGACAGCGGCATCAGGTACGACCGCGCGGTCGCGCTGCTCGGCTACACCGACGCCACCCTGCTCGACGAGATCGTGGACGCGTTCGCGGCCGGTGACGGCGCGGCGGTGTTCCGCGCGGTGAACCGGGTGATCGAAGGCGGCCACGAGCCGCGCCGGTTCGCGACCGACATGCTGGACAGGTTCCGCGACCTGATCGTGCTCGCCTCGGTGCCTGACGCGATCACCACCGGCCTGCTCGACGTGCCGCCGGACCGGGTGGAGGCGCTGACCGCGCAGGCCAGCCGCTCCGGCCTGGCGGCGCTGACCCGTGCCGCCGAGATCATCAGCGCGGGCCTCGACCAGATGCGCGGCGCCACCTCACCGCGGCTGCTGCTCGAGCTGATGTGCGCGCAAGTGCTCCTCCCGGCGGCGGCGACCGACGAGCGTTCCCTCCTGGCCAGGCTCGAGCGACTCGAATCGGGTGCGGTAAATCAGTCTTATCCGGAACGTACGCGGCCGGCTCCGGAGCCTTCCATTACTCCCGAGCCGGGCCGGCCTGTCACCGCGGCGCTGTCCCAGTC
>NZ_JBARCR010001161.1:0-2948 GCF_049794275.1 Trebonia sp. | reverse complement strand
CGGCGAGGCTGCCCTCCATCGCCACGTAGCAGGCGATGATCGCCGCCCGCGCGTCGTCGAGCTCAGCGAACGCCAGCCGCCCGGACTCGACCGCCTCGCGCAGCTCGTCGGCGTCGGCCGCGTCGGGGAGCAAGCGCGGCAGCGCCAAGTGACGCAGCCGCGACGCCCACCAGAGGCTGATCGCCACCGCCGCCACCAGCGCCAGCACCAGCAGCGCGTAGAGGATCGGCCCGACCGGAATGTGCAGCGGAGCGCTGGCTTTGTGCAGCTTCGGCAGCACCACCGGCGGCGCGGGCAAGGTCACGGGCCGCGGGTGCTGCGGCTTGATGAAGAAGTGCAGGTTGCTGATCAGCACGGCGGCGACCGCCACCATGCCCCCGCCGAGCAGCCACTTGAGCGCGAACCGCAGCGCGGCGGGCACCCCGATCTCGTCGTCGGCCTCGCTGTAGGGCCGCGTGGCCGCCGCGTGTCGCGCGACGCGGTCCCGGCGCAGCGTGATAACCAGCAGCACGCCGAGCACGACTTCGAGCGCGATCCCGATCACCACGCCCTCGGCGCGCAGCGGCCCGTTCCACCGCGGCGCGGGCACGGCGCCGCGCAGGCCGACGATGGCGAGCACGACGAGCAGCGCCAGCGGAAGCAGGCGGGCCAGCTGCTGCCTGGCGATCATGAAATCGGGCTCCCGTACGCATTCCGTCTTATCTGCGCAAAACCCTACCGGTCACCAGCGCGCAGACGTCATGTGCCGAACGCCGAGAGAGTGACCCGCTATTCGTGCGCGGCCAGCACGGTCGCGATCTCGCCGAGCAGCGACTCCTTCGCCGCGTCGTCAAGGAACGACGCACGGACGCCGTTCGCCGCCAGCCCGGCGAGCCCGGCGGCGCTCAGCCCGAGCTCGCGGCCGGCCGCCAGGTACTCGTTGCTCAGCGTCGTGCCGAACATTGGCGGATCGTCGCTGTTCAGCGTCACGAACAGGCCCGCGTCGAGCATCGACGGCAGCGGATGCGCGGCCAGCGACGGCACGCACCGGGTGCGCACGTTCGAGGTCGGCGATACGTCGACCGGCAGTTGCCGCTCCGCGAGGTACGCGACCAGCCGCGGGTCGTCCATCGACCGGATCCCGTGCCCGATCCGCTCCGCGTGCAGGAAGTCGATCGCCTCCCACACCGTCTCCGCGCCGGTGGTCTCGCCCGCGTGCGGCACGCAGTGCAGCCCCGCCGCGGCCGCGGCGGCGAACACGTCCCTGATCACGTCCCGGTACGGGGCGCGCCCCGCCTCGATCCCGCCGATGCCGAACCCGGTCAGCGCCTCCGGCGGATGCTCGAGCGCGTGCGTCAGCGTCGGCACCGCGTCTTCGCCCGCGGTCTGGCCTGGGAACTCGAGGATGTACCCGATCCTGAGCCCGTGCTCGGCCAGCGCGTCCCGCGTGCCCACGTCGAGCGCCTCGGTTATCACCGCGTCCGGCATGCCGATGCGCCGGAAGGCGGCCGGCCCGAACTGCATCTCGACGTACCTGACCCGCTGCGCGGCGAGGTCGCGCGCGACGCCGCGCACCAGGTCCGCGATGTCCTCAGGCTCCCTGATCAGCCCGCTGACGGCCTTGTAGACCTCGATGAAGTGCGGGAAGTCGCGGAACTCGTAGAACCGCCGCAGTTCCTCGGCGGTACGCGGCACCCCGCGGTCCGGGTGCCGCCGCGCCAGCTCCAGCACGGTCTCCGCCGACGCCGAACCGACCAAATGAACGTGAAGTTCCACCTTGGGAAGCTCCGCCACGAACGCGTCAATGGACTCCATGCGGTCGACGCTAACAGTCTCCGCGCCGCTCGCCATAATTTCTTACATCAAAAAGTAAAGTTATCGGAACGGGCCCGTGGTGACTCCTTCGGCGCGTCGTCTTTGTCGCGGAGTCGCTATTTCTTTGCCGCCTTCAGCGCCGCCTTGTACGAGCGCACCTCGCCCAGCGACTCGGCGTCGTAGATGTCCGCCACCGACAGGTGCGACCCCTCCGCGCCGAACTGCCCGGCCGCCTCCCGCCAGCCCGGCGGCCGGACGCCGAGCTGCTTGCCGAGCAGCGCGACGAAGATCTTCGCCTTCTGCGCGCCAAAGCCTGGCAGCGCCTCGATTCGCTTCAGCAGCTCGGCGCCGGAGGAGGCGGTCGTCCAGATCGCGGTCGGCTCGCCGCCGTAGTCCGTGACGATCAGCTTCGCCAGCTCCTGGGTCCGCGCGGCCATCGCCTTGGGGAACCGGTGCAGCGCCGGGCGCTCGCCGAACACCGCCGCGAGCTGCTCGGGGTTGAAGTCCGCCAGCTCCTCGGCGGTCGGCTCGCGGCCGAGCCGCTTGACCAAGTCGCGCGGCGCGCTAAATGCGCGTTCCAATGGGACCTGCTGATCGAGTAGCATCGCGATTAGAAGCGCTAGCGGGCTGCGCGTCAGGAGTTCGTTAGCCTCGGCATCGACGGGCATGGAGATCTGCATTGACGGTTTGCTCCGGAGATAAGCTGAAAGCGGCTGGGTCACAGCCCGGATGGATGGAGTCATCATGACACCGCACGTGAAGTGGTCGATCGTGGGGATCGTCCTTGGGCTGATCCTGCTGATCTGGTTGCCGTGGTGGGCGACGGCGGGCATCGTGGTGCTGGCAATCGGGATCCCGGCGGCCGCGTACATGTCGCTCGACGCCTCGCAGCGCCGCAGGTACCGCGAGCTCCGCCGTCGCAAGGCGCTCAGGTAACCCGGCAGGTCAGCGCCCCTCAGCGACCCGGGTGATGTAGGTAATTCCTACGAACGCGCGGTAGACCGCGAGCGGGTCATCCCCCTCGACCCGCACCGTTCGGGTGCCGGTCCGCTCGACGCCCTTCACCCAGCCCGCGACGTCGGCCATGTCCGCGGTCTGCATGTGCACGTCGAGCCTGGCGGGCAGCGCGATGTCCGGCAGCGGCACCTCGCGCG
>NZ_JBARCR010001160.1:0-1693 GCF_049794275.1 Trebonia sp. | reverse complement strand
CAGCCCCGCCGCGGGCAGCCGGGGCGTCGACGGGGCGGACAGCATCACGGTCACCTTCAACCAGCCGCTGCCCGCGTCGGCCCCGCTGCCGCGGCTGTCGCCCGCCGTCGCCGGGGCGTGGCAGCGTGAGGGAGACGCCGCGGTGTTCACGCCGCAGCCGGGGATCCCGGCCGGCACCAGGGAAACGGTCATGGTGAGCGCGGGAGACGGTCCCGTACGTTCCGAGCAAAAGTTCTCTTTCACCACCGCCGCCTACAGCACGCTCCGGCTGCAGGAGCTGCTCGCGCAGCTTGGCTACCTGCCCATGAGCTGGGCACCAGCCGTGGGCGCCGCGATCCCTGACGAGAGCCCGGCCGCGCAGCTTGCCGCGGCGTACCAGCCGCCGCCGGGGACGTTCACCTGGCGGCACGGCTACCCGAGCGCCCTGCACTCCTTCTGGCGGCAGGGCAGCGCCAACCTGCTCGCCAAGGGCGCGATCACCGGGTTCGAGGCCGACCACGGGCTGGTCACCGACGGGGTGGCTGGCCCGCGGGTGTGGGCGGAGCTGCTGCGCGCGGCCGAGACGGGTGCCGGCAACCGGCACGGGTACAGCTACGCGATCGCCAGCCAGTCCATCCCCGAGACGCTGACGATCTGGCACGACGGCCGCCAGGTGTTCTCGTCGGCGGCCAACACCGGCATCTCGGCCGCGCCGACGCCGGTGGGCACATTCCCCGTCTACGAGAAACTGCCGTTCCAGGTCATGCAGGGCACCAACCCGGACGGGTCGCACTATGCCGACCCGGTGCAGTGGGTGTCGTACTTCGAGGGCGGCTCCGCGGTGCACTACATCGCGCGCGGGTCCTACGGCTACCCGCAGTCGCTCGGCTGCGTGGAGCTGCCGTACTCGGCGGCCGCGCAGGCGTATCCCTACCTGCCGTACGGCACGCTGGTCACGGTGACTCCCTAGCCGCAGTCAGGTCCGTCACGTCGGGCCCGGCTGGGTGCGGGGCGAACCTGGTGCGGACCAGCGGGTCGTGCCCGGCCACCAGGCTGGTGCCTGGCCGGGCCGCTAGGTCGGCCAGCAGGTCATAGGCCCGGTACATAGCGGGCAGGTCGGCGATGATAGCGAACGGGCGGTCGCGCTCTACCTCCTCGTAAAAGTGCACGGCGTCGGAGGCGAGCACAACAGTGCCCGTCGCCGTTGGCACCGAGACGACCACCTGGCCTGGGGTGTGGCCGCCGACCTCGATGAGCTCGGTGCCGTCGTCCAGCGTGTGCTGACCCTTGATGAGGGTGAGCCGCCCCTCCGCGTCCGCGCGCTGGAGGTAGGCGATCTCATCAGCTTCGGCGTGCGTGACGAACTGGCTGCGGCGGGCCATCGGGGAGGTCCAGAAGTCGTATTCGGCCTGGCTGATGACGATCCGCGCGTCCGGGAACTGGTGCAGGTTGCCAGTGTGGTCCCAGTGCGCGTGGGTGACCACGATCGTGTGGACGGAGCCGGGGTCGACGCCGATCGTGGGCAGCGCGTCCGCGGGCGTGGTCCACCAGGCGCGGCGGCGGCGGTCCCCGACGACCGGGTTGAAGCCGGTGTCGACGAGGATGGTTCCCGCTCCGTCGCGGACGACCCAGAAGTAGTAGTCCATCTCGATGTCCGCGTCCGGCTCACCGTACAGGTGGTGGTTGAGGAAGTTCTCCGCGCGGGTCGTCGTCC
>NZ_JBARCR010001159.1:0-3249 GCF_049794275.1 Trebonia sp. | reverse complement strand
CGGCTGTTCGCGACGGCCGGCGAGCAGCGCGAGCAGCTACGCAACGACCTGGCGCTGCGGAACGCCGAAGACATCGCCGCCACCCTCGGGACGATGAAGGGCGTCCTGATGAAGCTCGGCCAGATGGCCAGCTACGTGGACGACGGCCTCGCCCCGCCGGTCCGCCGCACGCTGAGCACGCTGCAGGACAGCGTGC
Source organism: Trebonia sp. (assembly GCF_049794275.1). Taxonomy (NCBI): domain Bacteria; kingdom Bacillati; phylum Actinomycetota; class Actinomycetes; order Streptosporangiales; family Treboniaceae; genus Trebonia; species Trebonia sp. The sequence continues at coordinate 3,053 of NZ_JBARCR010001159.1, read as the reverse complement.
CGCCGATGACCGCCGAACTCGCCGCGCAGGTCGTGGCCGAAGAACTCGGCGGCCCGCCGGATCAGGTTTTCGACACCTGGGACCCCGAGCCCATCGCGGCCGCCTCCATCGGGCAGGTGCACCGCGCCATCACCAAGGACCGCCGCGCCGTCGCGGTCAAGGTGCAGTACCCGGGCATCGCCCAGACGATCGCCGCCGACCTGGGCAACGTCGGGCTGCTGCGCAGCCTGCTGCGGGTCGCCGCCCCGAGCCAGGACGTGAACGCCCTCATCGAGGAGCTGCGCGAGCGGATCACCGAAGAGCTGGACTACCTGCGCGAGGCCGAGAACCAGCGCACGTTCGCCGCCTACTTCGACGGCCACCCCACCATCGCCGTGCCGAAGATCGTCGACGAGCTCTCCACCGCCCGCGTCATCACCAGCGAGCTGGCCACCGGGGCGCGCTGGGCCGAGCTGCTGACCTGGCCGCAGGCCGAGAAGGACCTGGCGGCCGAGACGATCTACCGGTTCACCTTCCGCAGCCTGTACGAGATGAACGCCTTCAACGGCGACCCGCACCCGGGCAACTACCTGTTCCGCCCTGGCGGGCACGTCACGTTCCTCGACTTCGGCCTGGTCAAGTACTTCACGCCGGAGGAGCTCAAGCCGCTCGTGCACATGGTGCGCTACCTGTGCGTGGACAGCGACCCCGCCGCGTTCCGCAAGGCGATGGAGGACGCCGACTTCCTGACCCGGGGCGCGCCGATCACGAACGAGCAGGTCATCGAGCACATGGCGCTGTTCTACGACACCGTGCGGACGCCGGGCACCCGGACCATGACCCCGGGGTACGCGTCGGCGGTCGCCCGCCGGTACTTCGACTTCCGTAACCCGCTGGCGGCCTACGCCCGCATCCCCAAGTCCTACGTGATCTTGCAGCGCATCAACCTGGGCATGTTCGCGCTGCTCGGCGACCTCGGCGCGACCGCCGACTGGCGAGCGATCGCGGAGGAGATATGGCCGTTCGTGCAGGCGCCGCCGTCCACTCCGATGGGAGAAGAGGAAACAGCCTGGCGCGCTAGCCGTCCGGTGGTCTTAACCAGTTATCCCGAACGGGCCCGTGGTGACTCCGGTCTCGGTCAGCTGGCACTGCGGCGGCTGCGGTACGCCGCGACGTTGACGCGGTTCGCGCAGGTCAGGCCGCAGAACCGGCGGGACCTGTTCTTGGACAGGTCGACGACCACGTCGTCGCAATCGTCCGCGGCGCAGACCAGCAGGCGGGCGAGCTCGCCTGCCCGGATGACGTCCGCGAAGGCCATCGCCGCGTCCACCGCCATCCGGTCGGCGAGCGGCGCGTCCGGCGTGGTGGCGTGGATGTGGTAGTCCCAGCCGTCGTGCTTCAGCAGCTGCGGCAGCGCCCCGGCATCCCGCAGCAGCGTGTTGACGAGGGCGGCCGCCTCGTCCTCGGTCATGTCCCACAGCCGCGCGAGGCGCGGGCGGAGCTGCCTGACCTGGTCGAGTTCCTCTTGGTCATGGGTGCGACTGCCGGTCCACCGCCAGTACTCGGTGAACTGGTCGAGGGCGGCCAGGTCGGGCAGCTCTTCCCTGCCGCCGCGCGCGGTGTTGATCAGCGCGGCGGTCGCGTTGAGTGAAACTTCGGTGTCATGGGCAAAAAGCATTTGACCTCTTTCGCCGCCCACGAGTAGTGTCATTACCGTAACTCATTTTTACCACTTACACATCCCGGATGGCGAGGAGAGGCGAATGAGCAGCGTGCGTGCACTGGACGACCAGCCCGGCAGCGGCGGCACGCTGGACACCGTCGCCCTCGAAGCCACCGGTACCGTGGACGCCCCCGCCAGTAACGTCAGGGGCAGCCGCGGCACCGGGCTGGTGATCGGGCTGCTGTCCGCGGCGGCGTTCGGCACGTCGGGCACGTTCGGGACGTCGCTGATCGGCGCCGGCTGGTCCCCGGCCGGCGCGGTGCTCGCGCGGGTGTCGATCGCGGCCCTAGTCCTCACCGGGCCCGCGCTGGTGCAGCTGCGCGGCCGGTGGGCGCTGCTGCGCCGGTGGGGCTGGCGGACGGTCGCCTACGGCTGCGTCGGGGTGGCCGCCTGCCAGCTCGGCTACTTCAACGCGATCTCCCGGATGCCGGTGGGCATCGCCTTGCTGATCGAGTACATGGGCATCCTGCTCGTAGTGGGATGGCTGTGGGTGCGGCACGGTCAGCGGCCGCGGCGGCTGACCATAGCCGGCAGCGCCGCCGCGATCGGCGGGCTGGCGCTGATGCTGGACCTGTCGGGACCCGGCGGCATCAGCCCGGTCGGCGTGCTCTGGGCGCTGCTCGCCGCGGTCAGCATGGCGGTGTACTTCATCCTGTCCGCATGGTCCGGCACCCAGTCGCCCGATGCCGGGCCGACCGGCACTTCGTCATCCGGCGCTCCGTCATCCGGCACTGAGGCGCTGCCGCCGGTGGTCATGACGTGGGGCGGGATGATCGTCGGGGCGGTCGTGCTCGCCGCGGCCGGCGTGACCGGGCTGGCGCCGCTGGCGGCCTCCAGCGCGGACGTGACATTGCTGAACCACCAGGTGAGCTGGCTGGTGCCGATCCTCGGGCTGTCGGTGCTGGCGGCTGCCTTCGCGTACGTCACGGGCATCGCAGCCGCCCGGCGGCTCGGGGCCAAGCTCGGGTCGTTCGTCGCGCTGGCGGAGGTCCTGTTCGCCACGGCGTTCGCCTGGGTGCTGCTGCACCAGGTGCCGACCACCACGCAGTTCCTCGGCGGGGCGCTCATTCTGGCCGGCGTCGTCCTGGTCCGCCTCGACGAGTCCTGACGGGTCCTGGCAGGGTGAGAGCCATGAGCGAAGACAGGCATCGCCAGGTGACGATCGAGCGGATCACCAACAGCCATTACACCGTCACCAACGCCCGCGGCGGGACGATCACCGTAGGCACGGCCGACTCGGCGGACTTCTCGCCTGTCGAGCTGCTGCTGACCGCGATCGGCGCGTGCACCGCGATAGACGTCGACATCCTCACGTCGCGGCGCGCCGAGCCCGACTCGTTCGCGATCGCCG
>NZ_JBARCR010001158.1:0-2646 GCF_049794275.1 Trebonia sp. | reverse complement strand
GCCCAGGCGGGCCCCGCGCCCATGCACGTGCCGCCCGAGGCGCCAGCGCCCGAGCACGCGCGGAACCTCTTCTCGTCCCTGCAGAGCGGGTGGCTGCGAAGCCGGGAGACCGACGACATCCCAGACTCCGGGGCCGGGGACACCTGGGACTCCGGCACCGCCAGCGGGCCGTCCGCCACGTGGCTCGACGACACGGAACACGATGCCACGCCGCAAGGCGGCACGGCACGGCACGACGAGGAGACGTGATGGCTGACGGTGACGCGACTGGCGGCCGGGACCTCGCCTGGCTGCTTGATGACCTATCGTCGCGGGTCGAGGACTTCAGGAAGGCCGTCATCTTGTCCCGTGACGGCCTGCTCATCGCCTCGTCAAGGGATCTCGAGCGGGAAGACGCCGAGCACCTGTCGGCGGTCGCGGCGGCCATGCAGAGCCTGGCCACCGGCGCCGGCGACCACTTCGACGCCGGGGGAGTGCGGCAGACGATCATCGAGCTCGAGAAGGGCCTGCTGTTCGTCATCGCGGCCGGCGAGGGCAGCTGCCTGGCCGCACTCTGCCCGCCGAACGCCGATGCCGGCCACGTCGCGTACGAGATGGCGATGCTGGCGAAACGCGCCAGGCCGCACCTGATGTCGCAGCCCAGGTTCCCGGCGTCCGGTACCCAGGCGGAGTGATTGAGGTGCCTCCGGCCGGCCGGGACGGCAAGTGGGTCCGCCGCGACTTGGGACCGGTGGTCCGCCCGTACGCGGTCACCGGCGGCCGGACCGAGCCTGCCGACGGCGAGGTGCTCGACCTGGTCGCCGTGGTGGTCGCCGTCGGCAGGGACAGCGAGGCCGGCGACGACCCGATCAGGCAGACCCCGGAGCACCGCAAGATCCTCCGCCTGTGCCAGCGGCCGGTGACGGTGGCCGACATCGCCTCCGACACGGCACTGCCGGTAGGCGTGGTGCGCGTGCTGCTCGCCGACCTGATCCTTGAGGAGGCGGTGCGGGTGGTGCGGAACAGGCCCGCCGTCCAGCTACCGGGCAACGACGTGCTTAAGGAGATACTCAATGGGCTCCGCGCGCTCTGACGGCACGGACGGCACGGACGGCGCCAGCGAGGCCGCCGACGCCCAGCTGCTCGCCGCGCACAAGATCCTCATCGCGGGCGGCTTCGGCGTCGGGAAGACGACGCTGGTCAGCGCGATCAGCGAGGTGCGCCCGCTGCTGACAGAGGAACGCCTGTCCAGCGCCGGCGCCGGCCTCGATGACCTGCGCGGCGTCGCGGGCAAGACGACGACCACCGTCGCGATGGACTTCGGCCGCATCACGATCAGCGAGCGCCTGGTGCTGTACCTGTTCGGCGTGCCGGGCCAGGAGCGGTTCTGGTTCATGTGGGACGAGCTGGCCTACGGGGCGCTCGGCGCCGTGGTGCTCGCCGACGTCCGCAGGCTGCGGGACTGCTTCCCGTCGGTGAACTACTTCGAGACGCGCTCACTGCCGTTCGTCGTCGCCATCAACTGCTTCGACGACGCCCGGCGCTACGACCCGGAGGAGGTCCGCGTGGCGCTCGATCTCGACCCGGGCGTCCCCGCGCTGCTGTGCGACGCCCGTCAGCTCAGCTCGGTCAAGAACGTGCTGACCACGCTGGTGGAGAGCATCTCGGCGGAGGATCAGAACCCGCGCCGCATGGCCAGCGCACTGCCGCCGGTGTGACACGATTACAGACGTGGACCTTCTCGCCGACCTCGAGGCACGGGGCCTCGTCCAGGACAGCACCGATCGCGACGCGCTGCGCGCTCGCATCAATGAAGGTCCTGTCGGCCTCTACTACGGCTGCGACCCGAGCGCGGACAGCCTGCACGTGGGAAACCTGATCGGCCTGATCGTGCTCAGGCGGTTCGCCGACGCGGGGCACAACGCGATCGCCCTCGCGGGCGGCGCGACCGGCATGATCGGCGACCCGGGCGGCCGGTCCAGGGAGCGGAACCTGCTGGACGCCGCGACGCTGGCTCGCAACAACGAGCGCATCGCCGGGCAGATCGAGCGCATCTCGCGGGTCCGGCTGGTGGACAACCTCGACTGGACCGGGCCGGTGACGCTGCTCGACTTCCTGCGCGACGTCGGCAAGCACGCGAACGTGAACCAGATGATCTCCCGCGAGTCGGTGAAGGCACGCCTGGAGAGCGAGAACGGCATCTCGTTCACCGAGTTCAGCTACCAGCTGCTGCAGGCTAACGACTACTGGCACCTGTTCACGACCCACGGCGTGGAGCTCCAGATCGGCGGCTCCGACCAGTGGGGGAACCTGCTCGCCGGCGTGGACCTGATCAGGCGCGCCGACGGCGGCCACGTGCACGCCTTCACCTGGCCGCTGGTGCTCCGCTCGGACGGCAAGAAGTTCGGCAAGAGCGAGGAGGGCGCGGTGTGGCTGGCCGCCGACCGCACCTCGCCGTACCAGTTCTTCCAGTACTGGATGAACGTCCCCGACGCGGACGTGGAGCGGTTCCTGCTGCAGCTCACTCTGCTGCCGGTCGAGGAGGCGCAGGCGGTGGCCGCCGCCCACCTCCAGGCGCCGAACAAGCGTGACGGCCAGCGCCGCCTCGCCCGCGAGGTGACCACGCTGGTGCACGGCCCCGCGGCGACCGCGGCCGCCGAGGAGGCG
>NZ_JBARCR010001157.1:0-5713 GCF_049794275.1 Trebonia sp. | reverse complement strand
AGCAGACTTTGGGGGAGAAGATTACTGGGGCGATGATCGACGGCGACGCGCGTGAGCGGTCTGGCCGGTCGTACCCCAGAAGCGGGGCCGTGCTCGACTTGGTCGCGTCGAAGCTGCGGCGTCCGCTGGCGCGGCCGGGGACGGTCCTCCGGTTGCCTCTGGTCGAACGGCTGGCGCGGCCGGACCCGCGTCCGATCGTCTCTGTGGTGGCTCCGTCGGGCTACGGGAAGACCACGCTGCTGGCTCAGTGGGCTGAGAGGAATGGTCAGTCCTTCGCCTGGGTGTCGGTCGACGAGAACGATAACGACCCGAAGGTCCTGCTCACCTACGTCGCCGAGGCCCTGAACGCGGTTCAGCCGGTAGGCGAGCGAGTGTTCGATGCGCTGGCCTCCCCGGCCAGCTCGGTGCCCGGCTCGGTCGTTCCGCGACTGGGCAACGCGTTCGCGTCGATGACGAAGCCGGTCGCGCTGGTGCTCGATGACGTGCACATCCTGCACAATCAGGAGTGCCGGGCCGCGCTATCGGTGCTAGCCGATCATGTCCCGGACCGTTCCAGGCTGGTCCTGGCGGGGCGGGCCGAGCCGCCCCTGCGGACCGGGCGGCTGCGCGCCGAGGGCCGGATTCTCGAGATCGGCCCGGCTGACCTGTCGCTCACCCGCGAGGAGGCGGCCGGACTGCTGCGGGAAGCGGGCCTGGTGCTGGGGGCCGATGAGGTGACCGAGCTGCATCGGCGGACCGAAGGCTGGCCGACCGGGCTTTACCTGGCGGCACTGTACCTGCGGGAAGGCGGCTCGCTGCCGGGCGCGGCGGCGGCCTTCGGCGGGGACGACCGGCTGGTGAGCGAGTACGTGGAATCGGAGTTCCTGGCCCGGATTCCCGAGCGGCAGCGGGTGTTCTTGACCAGGACCGCGGTGCTGGATCGGATGAGCGGCCCGCTGTGCGAGGCGGTGCTGGAGCGGCCCGGTTCCAGCGCGGACCTGGCCGGACTGGCCCGGTCGAACCTGCTGCTGGTGCCGCTGGACCGGCGCGGACAGTGGTACCGGTACCATCACCTGTTCCGTGAGATGCTGCTGGCCGAGCTGGAACGCGCCAACCCCGCCCTGATCCCTGTGCTGCGGCGCCGCGCGGCCGACTGGTACCTGCGCAACAGCCTGCCCGAGGAGGCGCTGGAGTATTCCATCGCCGCGAGCGACGTCGGTACGGCCGGCCGTCTGGTGGAAGAACTGACGGTGCCGACCTACCGGGAAGGCCGGGTAACAACCCTTCAGCGTTGGTTCCGTTGGCTGGAAGACCAGGATGGGATCACCGGACACCCGTTGACCGCCGTGTGGGCCGCCATCCTTGCCGCGCGCACCGGGCGGCCGGTCGAGGCCGACCGGTGGGCCGACGTGGTGGACCGCTGGCAGCACCAGACCGAAGCCCAGCCTGACAGACCAGTCGCGGCAGCCTGGGCCGCGGTGCTGCGGGCCCTGCTGTGCCGGCACGGCGTCAAGCAGATGAGCGCGGACGCCGACGAAGCCGGACGCAGGCTCAGGGCGGCAGGCATCGTGGCGCCGGTCGTCCCGCTCGTGAAGGGGATCGCACAGGTCCTTGACGGTGATCCCGACGACGGCGACGCGTCGTTCGAAAATGCCATCAGCATCGGGGACGTCGGTGCACCCGATGTCCTGGCGATGGCGCTGTGCGAGCGGTCACTGCTGGCGATGGCTCTCCACGACTGGGGCCCGGCCGGGGATCTGGCTGGGCATGCAGGCGCCGTGCTGCACCAGGGCGGGATCGAAGACAGCTACGTCACGCCCCTGGTCTGCGCCGTGCAGGCCCGCGTGCACATGCACCGCGGAGCCACCGCGGCTGCGCGGCAGCAGCTGGTCGATGCCCAGCGGCTGCGGCCCGTGCTGAGCTACGCACTCCCGCACATTGCCGTGCAGGCGCGGATCGAACTGGTCCGCGTACACCTCGCGCTGGCCGACACGGCAGGGGCCAGGACGCTGATGCGCGAGATCGACGGGGTGCTCAAGCGCCGACCCGACCTGGGAACGCTGGTCAGCGACGCTCAGGCACTGCGGGTCCGGCTGACCCAAGAACGCGGGCCGAACGTCCCCGGACCATCGGCCCTGACCACCGCGGAGCTACGTGTGCTGCCACTGCTGGCCACGCACCTGTCGTTCCGCGAGATCGGAGCCGAGCTGTTCCTGTCCCCGAACACCGTCAAGTCCCAGGCGATCTCGCTGTACCGCAAACTGGCCGCGGCCAACCGCAGTCAGGCAGTCATCCGCGCCCGAGGGCTAGGGCTTCTGGAGGGATGAGACCTGACACGGAAGGGGGTCAGCCGTCAGCTGCTATGCTCGTCATGTCTCAGCGACCGAGAACGGCTGAGACGGCCTCGAAAGGCTTCTGCCCGGTGATGGAGCTGGCGTGGGGTGTGTGTCCCCGCTCAACGCCACCAGTGGACGGTTCCAGGCGATGACCACGGGTCGGTAATTCTGGACGCCGACGACCCCAGGTGGCCCGCCCCGCCGGGCAGCGAACGGGACACCTCATGTCATCGGCGACCTACCGCACCTTGTTGCGCGCCCCCGGCACCGCTGCCTTCTACCTGACCGCCGCCGTCGGCCGGGTCGGGATTGCGATGACCAGCCTGGGTATCGTCTGGCTGGTGCACGCCCGGACCGGCTCGTATGCCACGGCCGGGCTGGTGACCGGCGGGTTTGCCGTCGCCGAGGCAGTGGCCGGCCCGCAGCTGGCCCGGCTGGCCGATCGCTTCGGCCAGACCCGGGTGCTGCCGCCGGCGCTGCTGGCCCATGCCGGGGCGGTGACCACACTGCTGGTCCTCGTCACCGCGGGAACCCCGGACTGGCTGATGACGGCAGGAGGGGTACTGACCGGCGCCACCATTCCGCAGCTGGGCGCGCTGTCGGCGACGCGCTGGGTGGCGCTGCTGCGCGACGGGCGAGCCCCGGCGCTGCCCACCGCGTTCGCGCTGGAATCGCTGGCCAATGAACTGGCCTATCTGGCAGGCCCAGCCCTGGTGAGCATCCTCGGCGCCAGCGGGTACCCCGCGGCCGGCACGGTGCTTGCCGCCGTCTTGGTAGTGGCCGGCGGGATGTGCTTTGCCGCGCAGCGCCGCACCGCGCCGCAGACATCGTGCGCTGCCGGGCGGCACCGTACGGGCCGCGGGCTGCTGCGGCCCGGATTTGTGGTTCTGGCCGGCGTGAACCTGGCCATCGGCGGGTTCTTCGGCGGCATGCAGATCTCAGTGACCGCGTTCGCGCTCGAGCATGGCTCGGCGGGCATAGCCGCTGTGCTGTTCACGGTATCCAGTTGCGCCAGCCTGCTGGCCGGCTGGCTGTACGGGCTGCGCCAGTGGCGCACAGTTCTGCGGGTGCAGCTGGCGGTGGCAGCGGGCGGACTGGCGATCGGCTGCCTGCCGTTGCTGCTGGCCCACTCGCCATTGGAGCTGGGGTTCGGCGTCGCGCTGACCGGGCTCGCGATCCCCTTGATCCTGATTCTTTGCTCGCTGCTGGCCGAAGCATCCGTCCACCGGGACGTGCTCACCCAGGCCTTTGCCTGGCTGAACTCGGCCAGCGCGGCGGGTTCGGCCGGCGCGGCGGCGGCTGCTGGCTGGGCAGTGGACACCTTCGGCACGCATGGCGGCCTCGCGGTGGCCGCGATAGCTGCCGGCGCCATGGCAGTGCTGGCCCTGGCGGGCCTGCGAGCGTTGCGAGTACCACAGCAGCCTGCCAGGCCGAATCCATAGCGGCGCAGCGCTAGGAGACTGCAAGCCACGACAGCAGGCGGCCCCTCGACCAGCAGCGGCCAATGGCCTCGGCGCGCAGAGCCGACTGCTCGAACAGCGCCAGGCCAATGATGCTGTGGCCAGAGGCGCGGCGATCGCCGAGTGTCGGTATCGCCGGCCCGACTCCGACCCCCTCCACTGACACCCACGCCACCGCCCGGCCGGTCGCCGCCTCGTCGAGGCGGTTCAGGAAGCGCAGGCGGCTCTCGAGCGGGAAGCGCGACAGAGCCCACGTCGTGGTGACGACAGGCAGGGCACCCGCGGGCACATGCGCGAAGGCGTCGGGCAGCACCTCGACGGCGTCACCTCGCAGCAGCAGCGGAGGGGCCGTCGCCGCCAGCGCCATCTCCGCTTCGAGCCTCGCGATCCGCTCCGGCTGATCCGGCCACAAGCAGGCGCGCAACCATCGGGCGTCATCCGCGTCGGTCACGTCAACCGGATCGAGGTCGACGCCGACGCGGCCAACGACCTCGGGCATCGCCCGGGCCGGGATGGGCCGGGCTCCCACGACCGAAGACGACAGTTGCACAGGAGATGACGGGTCGCCCAGCGACTGTCCGCTGCTGTACGTGATGCCAACGCGATCGACATTGAGATTGAGCCCGGCAGAACAACCCACGTCGATCAGCCCGACCGCATTCGCGCCTGCCCGGCGCGCCGCCTCGGCAATGGCCGGATACAGCACGGCACAGCGTCCGGTCTCGTTAGCCCGCGTCTTCCGGCGCACGGCGATGGCCACGACCGAGTCGGTCATTCGCAGCAGCGTGTCGATGGCGGCGTCAGCGGCAGCGTCGCCGTCCGCGGCGGCATAGGCCGCGGCGAGCGCCGGGGCGCGTCCGGCGAGGGCGAGATCGTGCAGCGCGGCGAGGACTACCGTGGGGTGCCGCTTGCGCGCCGGCGCCGCCTCGATGGCGCGCAGCACCTCGCCGGACTCACTCAGGGCGATGGCGACGCGCGCGTACAGCGGCGATGTGTCGGCGGCGTCGACTTCACCGAAGTGCCGGTACACCTGAGCGAGTGTGCGGGCCTTACCCATGGACACGGCTTCCTGCGGTCAGCCCTGGCATCCCGACGATTCTAGCCACCAGATAGTTTGCCGGGGTGAGCGGCAACCGCGAGCTGGTGGAGCGCTTCATCGCCAGCCTTGAGGCCAGGGACTGGGACAACTGGGCAGCGCTGCTGCATCCGGCCGTGGTCTACGAGATCCCGCAGTCGCGGGAGCGTATCCGGGGCCGTGATCGCTACCTGCGGTTCAATCAGGAGTACCCCGGTGACTGGCATCTGCGGCCCAAGGTCGTGATCGCTGACGAGCAGCACGGGGTGGCGTGGTTCGAGTGGCACCTCGATGACCGCATTGACGATGGGATGGCGTTCTTCACGTTTGCTGACGGGTTGATCACGCAGGTCACGGACTTCTGGCCGGAACCCTACGAACCACCGCCTGGCCGCGAGCATCTGGTGGAGCGCTGGTAATCAAACCTTCCGGAATGTGCACCCAACGGAAGATGCCATCCGACGCGAAGAGCGCCACCGTGGCCTCGCGCCAGTAGGCTCGCAGGGTGGCCCGCTACCGGATTCGCCAGATCGGGCTCGACGGGAACGATCTGACCACCATGATCGAGTTCTGGTCAGCTGCACTGGGTTACGAGCTAGCTCACCGCGCATCCGGGTATGCGGTGCTGCGCGATCCCGCGGACGCTGAGCCACGGCTCTTCCTGCAGCAGGTACCAGAGCCCAAGGTCAGCAAGAACAGGGCGCACATGGATGTGGAAGTAGCCGACGAAACCGCAGCGGTCGACCGCCTAGTGCAACTGGGCGCCAGCGTCCTGTGGCGGGAGGACTTCGGCACTCACCACTGGACGGTCCTGGCCGATCCCGAAGGAAATGAGTTTTGCGTCGGGCACTTTGGCTGACCCG
>NZ_JBARCR010001156.1:0-3165 GCF_049794275.1 Trebonia sp. | reverse complement strand
GCCCTCGGCCGCGCCGACCAGCAGGTCGCCGCCGGCGCCGCCCGCCGCGCCCAGCACAGCGGCCGCCCCGTCAGAACCGTCGGAAGAAGAACCGAGGGAGGCCATCAGCTGGTCCAGAGCCGATAGCGGTAGCTTGCATGCACAGCCGGCGCCGTGCGACAGGGAAGTGAGCCGGATCGAGTCAGAAGCAGGCTGCGCAGTCACCCGTCCACCGTATGCCGCGGCCGGCGCCAGGCGCCAGGCGCCACAAGGAGGGTTGTAGCACCAGTGATGCCCCGCATGGCACGTGGCAGTCGCCGCGTTATGCCAGGATGAAAGCAATGAAACTACCGTCCGTAAGGATCCCGCGCGTCGGGCGGGGCAAGGCTGCGGAGCCGCCCGGCACCGTTGGCGTCGCGCGCGTGGACCCGCGGACGAAGGTCCTGGTCAAGCGGCTGAAACCCGGTGACATCGCGGTCATCGACCACGCCGACCTGGACCGGGTGAGCGCGGACGAGCTGATCGACTGCCGGGTCGCCGCCGTCGTGAACGCGGCGAAGTCCATCACCGGCAGGTACCCGAACCTCGGCCCGCGGCTGCTGCTCGAGGCCGGCATCCCGCTGCTGGACGACGTCGGCAGCGACGTGCTGATCCGGATCAGCGAGGGCGCCGTCGTCCGGCTGGACGGCGACGTGCTGTTCGCGGGCGATCAGGCGGTCGCCAAGGGCGTGCTGCAGGACGAGACCACGCTCGCCAAGGCGATGCAGCAGGCCGTCGACGGCGTGACCACCCAGATCGACTCCTTCGCGGCGAACACGCTCGAGTTCCTCCGCCACGAGGTCGACCTGCTGACCACCGGCATCCAGGTCCCCGAGCTCGGCACCTTGATGGACGGCAGGCACGTGCTCGTGGTCGTCCGCGGCTACCGGTACCGGGAGGACCTGCGCGCCCTGCGGCCGTACATCCGCGAGTACCGCCCGGTGATGCTCGCCGTGGACGGCGGCGCCGACGCGCTGCTCGAGGCCGGCTACCGGCCGGACGTGATCATCGGCGACATGGACTCGGTCACCGACGACGCGCTGTGCTCGGGGGCCGAACTCGTCGTGCACGCCTACTCCGACGGCCACGCCCCCGGCATGGCCCGGCTGCAGTCCCTCGGCCTGGACGCCGTTCCGCTGCCGGCCGCGGGCACCAGCGAGGACGTGGCGCTGCTCGTCGCCGACGCCTGCGGCGCCAGCCTGATCGCCGTGGTCGGCACGCACTGGACCCTGGAGGAGTTCCTCGACAAGGGCCGGCCGGGCATGGCGAGCACGTTCCTCACCCACCTGCGCGTCGGCGGTAAGCTCGTCAACGCCCGGGGCGTACACCAGCTGTACCAGAGCAGGATCTCCGGCTGGGCACTGCTCGTACTGGTGCTCGCCGCCGCGTTCACGCTGGTCATCGTCGTGATGTTCTCACCGGCCGGGCCGATTCTCGGCAACTACTTCAGCGTCACCTGGCGCACCTTCACTACCTGGTTCACTGGACTGTTCACGTGATCGATTTCCGCTACCACCTCGTCTCGATCGTCGCCGTGTTCCTGGCGCTGGCGATCGGCATCGTGCTCGGCGCTACCAACCTGCGCGGCGGCACGCTCGACCTGCTCCAGTCGACGAACGACTCGCTGAAAAACCAGCTCACCGCCGCACAGGCGGCGCGTGACGGCTACCTGTCCCAGTCCAGTGCCGCGGAACAGTACCTGCAGTCCGCCGAGCCGACGCTGCTGGCCAGGCAGCTCAAAGGCGAAAGCCTGGTCATCGTCACCGAGCCCGGCGCGCAAGGCTCGGTCGTGGACGGCATCAAGCAGGCCGCGACGCTGGCGGGCGCCACCGTCACCGGCGAGGTGGCGCTCCAGCCGAAGTTCAACGACATCAGCGGCGCCAACCAGTCCAGCCTCAGCAGCATCAACAACTCGATCGTCAGCCGGGACGGCGCCACCCTCGCCACGGGCAGCAACCCGCAGACCACCTACCAGCAGCAGGCGGCCCAGCTGATCGCCACCGCGATCCTGGCCAGCACTACCACCGCGGTCGCGCCCACCGATGCGCAGCAAATGCTGAGCGCCTACGCGCAGGGCGGCTACCTGACCGTGTCGCCAGCCGGGGCGCCGACCGCCCCCGCGCAGCTCGCGGTGATCGTCACCCCGGAGTCGGCCCCCGCCGACGGCCAGAACGACCCGGCCAACCAGGTGCTGCTCGCGGTCGCGCAGGAGTTCGCGAGCGCCAGCTCGGCGACCCTGGTCGCGGGAAGCGCCCTCGGGTCCGCGCAGTCGGGCAGCGCGATGTCGGTGCTGCGCTCGAGCAGCGTCTCCAGCCAGGTCTCGAGCGTGGACGACGCGGACCTGACGCTCGGCCAGATTACGGTCGTGGACGCGCTCGCCAACCAGCTAGCGGGCAAGAAGCCGAACAGCTACGGTATCTCCGGTGCGTCCGCCGTCAGCCCCTCGCCGCTCCCCACCCCGACGGCGACGTCGACTCCGACGCAGACCGCCACGCCACACTCGACGACGACCCGGAAGGCTGGGGCGAAGAAGTGAAACGGGCCCTCGCGGCCGCCCTGACCTCGGTCGCGGCCGCTGGCGCGGCGCGCGCCGCCTACGCGGTCCTCACGCGGCGCCCGCCGGGTGGCGAGAAGACCTGGACCCGCGTCAACCACCGCGGCGAGCCGGTCACGCTCCTCGAAGGCCCTGCCGTCGCTGCCGGTGCGGTGCTGGCTCAAATTCTGCAGGGGGTTCCGGGGGGTCGTCCCCCCGGGCTAGCACAGTATTCGGAACGGGCCCGTTCCTCCGCCCGGCCCGCTCTCGCGCTAGCCCTGGCCGGGGCCGGCGCGTTCGGGTTCGGCGTCTACGACGACCTGGCCGGTTCTGGCAAGCGCCGCGGCCTGCGCGGCCACCTCGGCGCGCTGGCGAACGGCGAGGTCACTACCGGCGCGGTCAAGCTCGGCGGCCTCGGCGCGACCGGCCTGGCCAGCGCGCTGCTGCTCGGCAGCTCCTCGAAGGCCTGGGAGCCCGCCGACGTGGCGGTCAACGCCGGCCTGGTGGCGGGCGGCGCCAACCTGCTCAACCTTTTCGACCTCCGCCCGGGCCGGGCGATCAAGGTGGTGACCCTGTCGGCGGCGCTGATCACGGCCGCGGGCGGTGAGCGGGGC
>NZ_JBARCR010001155.1:0-2860 GCF_049794275.1 Trebonia sp. | reverse complement strand
AGGCGGGCCGAGACCGGGCAACCGCCGTGGGGACCCGCCAGCCCGCCGGGCAGCCCACAGCCGGCTGCTGCCACTGACGACCTGCTGCCGCCGTGGGAGCTGGCGACCGGCCTGGCCGCGGCACCGGTCGCGACGGAGCTTCCCGAGTTGCCGAAGGCCAACACCGGCCCGATGTACGTGTGGAACCCGTCGGCGTCCGGCCCGCTGCCCATCTTCCGCGCGGACGGGGAAGATCAAGAGCAGTTATCCGGAACGGGCCCGTGGTTCCTCGCCGGACTCGCCGTCTTCCCCGGAGAGCCTGGCCTTCACGTCCGACGCGTACAGGTGCACGTACTCCTGCCCCGATAGCTCGCCGATCGCGCGCATCACCTCGTCGGCGACGGTACGCCGCGCCCTGGCCGGCGGCTCGCCCGCCAGGTGAGCGAATTCCATCCGCTTGCCGATCCTGATCTCGATGCGGGTCGGCCTGGGCAGTGGCGCGCCCGGCGGCAGCATCTTCCTCGTGCCCATCATCGCCACCGGGATCACGGGCGCGCCGGAGTTGAGCGCCAGATAGCCGATCCCCGACCTGCCCCGGTAGAGCCGGCCGTCGGGCGACCTGGTGCCCTCCGGGTAGAACCCGAACAGCTCGCCCGCGCGCAGCAGGTCAACCGCCGCCTCGAGCGTCGCCTGCGCGGCTCGCGCGCCCTCCCGGTCCATCTGAAGCTGGTTGGTGGACCGCAGGTAGGCCGCCCAGAGCCGGCCGAGCGGGCCTCTTGCCGCGAAGTACTCGGCCTTGGCGGGGAACACCACTGGCCGGCCGATCATGAGCGGCAGGTACATGGAGTCGATGACCGACAGGTGGTTGGACGCGAGGATCGCCGGTCCCTCCGGCGGGATGTTCTCGAGGCCGACGATCTTCGGCCGTCCCATCACGTGCAGGGCGGGTCCTATCACGACACGCGAAAGCCGGTACTGCACTCAGGTGTCCTCTGCCTTACCTCGGGGTCTGGCCTGCGACGGAAGACCCGGCGAAGGCGGTACCAAAATAGCGTGCCCCGCCGACCGCGCCGGAAACGGAGGCGGCCATCGAGATCACCAATGGCAGCGCGAACGGCAGGGCTGCCGCTGGCACGATCACCCCGGAGTCGTCGGCGAACCAGCCGATGACGAGGACCAGCCACACCAGCCACGCGACGACCCGCACCAGGGGCTCCGCCGCGAACGCCCGCGCCAGCAGCCGCAGCCGCAGCGCCGCCGGCCGCCACAGCGCGGCGGCGGCCGCCACCGCGACGACCGGGATCAGCCAGCTGAAGACGGTCACCGTGAGCGTGCCCACATTGGAGCTGACCTTCCGCTCGATCAGGTCGCCGCCGCGGCCGTGCAGCAGGTTCCCGGCGAACGTCCCCATGTCGGACACGCCCGCCGCCGGGAAGAAGTAGCTGATCAGGGCGAACGCGAAGAACAGCGCGAGCCCGCTGACCGCGACCGGCACCGCCCACCGCCACCGGACCTGAATTCCCGCCAGGGACGCCATCAGCAGCAGCAGGCATGGCACCAGCGCGATCGTCCCGCCGACCTTGGCGCCGAACCCCGGCCAGCCGGACGCCACGACAGCGAACAGCCCGACAAGGCCGACGGCGAGCACCGGCGCTTCCCTCCGCCCAGGGAACCGGCGCGTCGCGAGCAGCCCCAGCCAGGCGGCGCCGACCAGCGTGCTCACGCAGTAGACGCCGAGCGCCTCGTTGCCGATCCCGTAGAACCGGCCGCCTTCGAGCAGCGAGAGCCCGAACGGCACCTCGAGCTGCAGCCGGGACCCGGTCATCACGTCGATGCCGAGCACGGCCAGCGTGCACAGGCACAGCGCGCCGAGCGGCCCGAGGAACTGCCGCCGCCACGGGCCAGCCAGGGCCGCGGCCGCCACGACCAGCGTCCAGCCGGCCGCCATCCCGTACAGCCATACTGCCGGGTGGGTGTGCAGCCACCACGGCACCAGATTGGCCAGGAAAGTGCCGACGGGAACGGCCGCGGCGAACACTCCGGCCGTCCGCCACCAGCTTGAGCGGCGCCGCGCGCGCTCGGCATCGCTGCCCCAGAAGAGCAGTACCGGCGCGATGAGCAGCGCCGCGGCGGTCACCCCGTACGCGGTGAAGAACCAGCCGTGGGTGCTTATCCAGACCTGTTCCGCGGTGTCCCTGCCGATGAGCACCCGGACCGCCGCGGCGAGGCTGCCGCGGTCGCCGCGGGTCAGCTGCGAGCCGCTGAGCCCGGGCGGCACCGGTTGCCCGAGCCAGCGGGCGACGGACGGGGTGAGGTCGGTCAGCGTCACGATCCCCGGCTGCCTGGTGGACGCGGCGCGCAGCAGGCCGTCACCGAACCCGGGTCCGCTGACCACCACGGACCGCAGGTGCGGCTGGCCGCCGAGCGCCGCGCCTGGCGCGGTGACCAGCAGCAGCGTGTCCGCGGGGAGGTTCGCGACGATGCGGGTGAGCTGCTGGTCCGCGGCGGAGGCCGAGGGTCGTTCAGGAAAACTGAGCGCGCCAAGATCGACTACGGTCAGCGGACAGCGAGCCAGCACCGTAGCGGTGAGCTGGCTGGCAGACGGGAGGTACTGAGCGACGTCGCCGGACGGCGCGGCGACCGCGAGCGCGGCCCCGGGCCCGACGGCCGTGACGCAGCCGGCCAGGCTGCCGAGCAGCCCCCAGTCCGGGCTCTCGTGGAACTGCTCGTTGTAACGGATGATCTCCGGCATCGCGGGGATGCGGGCGCCGGTCCCCTCGCTGAGCACCGGGGGCAGCGCCGCGCAGGGGCGCGGGCCTTCCGCGCGGGCGCCGCCGTTGAGGGTCAGCCAGCCGTCGTCCGGGCAGGCCACCGGCTGCTG
>NZ_JBARCR010001154.1:0-1851 GCF_049794275.1 Trebonia sp. | reverse complement strand
GTGGCCACCAGGCCGACCCGCAGGGCCCGCGAGCGCCGACTGGACGCCAAGCGCCGCCGCGCCCAGGTCAAGCGCAACCGTCGCTACGAGTCAGGCGACCAGTGAGGCCGGGCCGAAGACTAAGACTCCGCCGGCTCGACAGGCTCGAGGGTCATCGAGATCGAGTTGATGCACCACCGCTCGTCGGTCGGCGTCTGGTACCCCTCGCCGGTGAACACGTGCCCGAGGTGCGAATCGCACCGCGCGCACCGCGCCTCGACCCGGATCATCCCGTGGGCCCTGTCCTCGATCAGCGTGACGGCGTCGGACGACGTCGGCTGGTAGAACGACGGCCACCCGCAATGCGACTCGAACTTGGCGTCAGAACGGAACAGCTCCGCCCCGCACGCCCGGCACCGGTAGACCCCGGTCGTCTCCGTGTCGGTGTACTCACCGGCGAACGGCGCCTCGGTTCCCGCCTGCCGCAGCACCCGGTACTCCTCGGGCGTGAGCTGCTCGCGCCACTGCGCATCTGTCCGGCTCACCTTCTCCATACTGCGAGGTTAATTGATTCGGCGGAATGTCGGTGCAGCACGGATAATAGAGACATGGCGACACTAGTCGGCCGCGCTGCCGAACTCGCCCGGCTGGCGAACCTGCTGGACGAGGCGGCGGCGGGCCATGCGGTCGCCGCGCTGGTCAGCGGCGACGCGGGGGTCGGTAAGTCGCGCCTGGTCGCCGAGGTGGCGGCCAGCGCCGCGAGCCGGGGCTTCACCGTGCTCACCGGCCAGTGCGCGGAGATCGGCGACAGCGTGCCGTACCTGCCGTTCGCAGACGCGCTGCGCACTGCCTCGCCTGACCTCGAGGCGGCGGTCAAGACCCGCCCGGTCCTCGCGATGCTGCTGCCCGACGGCGACGGCGGCTATGACCGGGAGTCCGACTGGTCCGGGCTGACGAAACAGCAGATGTTCGGCGCGATGCTGGGCCTGCTCGCCGAGCTGTCGGACGAGGCCCCGGTGCTGCTCATCCTCGAGGACCTGCACTGGGCCGACGCCACCACCCGCGACCTGGTCACGTTCCTGCTCCGCATGCTGCACCGCGAGGCCGTCGCCATGATCGGCACGTACCGCACCGACGACCTGTACCGCCGCCACCCGCTCCGGCCGGTGCTGGCTGACCTGCGAAGGCTGCCATCGGTAGTGCAGGTAGAGCTCGGCCCGCTGCCCCCGTCCGCGCTGGCTGAGCATCTTTCCTCCATCCGGAACGGGCGCGGCCGTCTCCCGGCCGCCGCCCTCAACCACATCGTGGAGCGGGCCGAGGGCAACGCGTACTACGCCGAGGAACTGCTCGCCGCCACCACGGCGTCAGGACCGTCGGGCGCGCTGCCGTCCGGGCTCGCCGCGTTGCTCATGTCCCGGGTGGAGCTGGTGTCCGACGCGGCCCAGCTGGTGCTGCGCGCGGCGGCGGTGGCCGGCCGGCGCGCGTCTGACGACCTGGTCCGGGCCGCTGCCGCGCTGCCCGAGGGCCGCTACGACGAGGCGGTGCGCGAGGCGGTCGCGCACCAGCTGCTCGTCCCCGACGGCGCGGACGGCTACGCCTTCAGGCACGCGCTGCTGCGCGAGGCGGTGTACAACGACCTGCTGCCTGGGGAGCGGACCCGGCTGCACGCGCGGCTCGCCGCGCTGCTGTCCGGCGTGCCAGGCGCGGCGGCCGAGCTCGCCCACCACAGCCTGGCCAGCCACGACGTGCCCGGCGCGTTCACCGCGTCGATCCGCGCCGGGGAGGAGGCGCACCGGATCGGCGCGCCCGCCGA
Organism: Trebonia sp.; assembly: GCF_049794275.1. NCBI lineage: Bacteria > Bacillati > Actinomycetota > Actinomycetes > Streptosporangiales > Treboniaceae > Trebonia > Trebonia sp. Next base: position 59 of record NZ_JBARCR010001154.1, on the reverse strand, counting down.
GGCGCACCAGCACTACGACCAGGCGCTCGCGCTGTGGGACCGGGTGCCGGACGCGGAGC
>NZ_JBARCR010001153.1:0-2677 GCF_049794275.1 Trebonia sp. | reverse complement strand
GTCTCGATCCGCGTGACCGCGGCGCGCCAGCCGTCCGGGTAGGACGTCGTCGCCCGGTCGCCGAGCAGCACGTCGAGCGAAGCGTTCGCCACCGCGCAGGCCAGCGGGTTGCCCATGAACGTCGGCCCGTGTGCCAGCACGGGCAGCTCGCCCGCCGCGATGCCCGCCGCCACCTCGCCACTGGCGAGAGCCGCCGCGAGCGACAGGTATCCGCCGGTCAGCGCCTTCCCCACGCACATCACGTCCGGCGAAACCCCGGCGTGCCCGGCCGCGAACAACGCCCCGGTCCTGCCGAACCCGGTGGCGATCTCGTCAAAGACGAGCAGCACCCCGTGCGCGTCGCAGGCCTCGCGCAGCACCCGCAGGTACCCCGGGTCGTGGAAGCGCATGCCGCCCGCGCCCTGCACGACCGGCTCCACGATCACCGCGGCCAGCTCGTCTTTGTGCCGCCGGATCAGCTCGCGCAGCTCGTCCGCGTACGCTTCGTCCACGCCGGCCGCGAACCCGGCCGGCGGCAGCCCGGCGAACACCTGCCGGGGCAGCACGCCGTCCCACATCCGGTGCATGCCGCCCTCGGGGTCGCACACCGACATCGCCATGAACGTGTCGCCGTGGTACCCGCCGCGCCAGGTGAGCAGCCGCTTCTTGCCTGGCAGACCGCGCGACTGCCAGTACTGCAGGCACATCTTGACCGCGACCTCGACGCTGACCGAGCCCGAGTCGCACAGGAACACGTGCTCCAGCCCGTCAGGGGCAAGCGCCGCCAGCCGGTCGGCCAGGGTCACGGCCGGCTCATGCGTCAGCCCGCCGAACATCACGTGGCTCATCCGCCCCAGCTGTTCCTTAGCGGCGGCATCGAGCGCCGGGTGCGCGTACCCGTGCAGCGCCGCCCACCACGACGACATGCCGTCGATCAGCTCGGTACCGTCCGCCAGCCGCAGCCGCACGCCGCTGGCTTCGGCGACGACCAGCGGCGGATTCGCGGGCGGCATCGGAGCGTACGGATGCCAGACCCGCTTCCTGTCCAGCTCAAGCAGCTTTTCCTGGGAAAGCATGGAAAGGATTATCCCGAACGTACGCGGCTGGCTCTCGGCCGCCTATCCCCGCCTGGCGGCGGGCTTCGCCGGCTTGCCCGCGCCCTTGCCGCGCTTCTCGCGCACCCGCATGGTCACCTTGATCGGGGTGCCCTCGAAGCCGAACTCCTCCCGGAGCCGGCGTTCGATGAACCTGCGGTACGTCTCCTCGAGGAACCCGGTGGTGAACAGCACGAAGTGCGGCGGCCTGGTACCCGCCTGGGTCGCGAACAGGATCCGCGGCTGGCGCCCGCCGCGCATCGGCGGCGGGGTGGCGGCGACGACCTGGTTCAGGAACTGGTTGAGCTGGCCGGTAGAGACTCGCTGCTCCCAGCTCGCCAGGGCCTCCTCGATGGCCGGCACCAGCCGGTCGACGTGCCGTCCGGTGGCGGCGGAGATGTTCACCCGGGGCGCCCAGCGCGCCTGGTTGAGCTGGCGCTCGAGCTCCCGCCCCAGGTAGTGCCTGCGCTCTTCGTCGGTCAGGTCCCACTTGTTGAAGGCGATGACCAGCGCCCGGCCCGCCTCGATCACCATGGTGATGATGCGCAGGTCTTGTTCGGTGAGCGGCTCGCTGGCATCGACGAGCACGACCGCGACCTCGGCGCGGTCCAGCGCGCCCGCGGTGCGCAGCGTCGCGTAGTAGTCCGCGCCCTGGCTGTCCCTGAACCGCCGCCTGATGCCCGCGGTGTCCACGAACCGCCAGGTGGTGCCGCCGAGCTCAATCAGCTCATCCACTGGGTCACGGGTGGTGCCCGCCACCGGGTCGACCACCGCGCGCTGCTCGCCGGCGAGCTTGTTCAGCAGGCTGGACTTGCCGACGTTCGGCTTGCCGATCAGCGCCACCCGGCGCGGCCCGGACTCGCCGAGGCGTTCCGGCGGGGCCTCGGGCAGTGCGTCGAGCACGAGGTCGAGCAGGTCGCCGGCGCCGCGGCCGTGCATGGCGCTGATCATGACCGGCTCGCCGAGCCCGAGCGACCACAGCGAGGTGGCGTCGGCCTCGCTGCGCGCGTCATCCACCTTGTTGGCCGCGAGCACGACCGGCTTGCCGGACCGGCGCAGCACGTTCGCGACCGCCTCGTCCTCGTCGGTCGCGCCGACCCGCGCGTCCACCACGAACAGCACGGCGTCCGCCAAGTCGACGGCGATCTTCGCCTGCTCGGCAACCTGCGCCGACAGGCCCTGCGCGCGGGCTACCCAGCCGCCGGTGTCCACCACAGTGAACGTCCGGCCGCGCCAGTTGGCGTCGTACGCGACGCGGTCCCTGGTGACCCCGGGCACGTCCTGCACGACCGCCTGCCGGCTGCCGAGGATGCGGTTCACCAGGGTGGATTTGCCGACATTCGGCCGTCCGACGACGGCGAGCACCGGCTGCGTTCCTTCCACTTCTCCGTCAGTCCCTACGTTAAGAATCAACTGCTCTTGTCCCCCGCGCTGGCGAGCGGCCGCCGTTCGCCAGCCAGCCCGACGATCTCGTCGATCACCTCGGCGAGCGTCAGGTCGGTGGCGTCGATGAGCACCGCGTCCGCCGCCTTGGCGGACTGGGCGGCGTCCAGCCGGTCGCGCCGGGCCTGGTCCGCCTCGGTCACGTCGACGGCCGCGCCCTG
>NZ_JBARCR010001152.1:0-1554 GCF_049794275.1 Trebonia sp. | reverse complement strand
GTCGTCGGCCGCGTCGAGGAAGCGGCGGGCTCGCCTGGGCACATCGAGGTCCGCGCGTAACGCCGGCCTACCGCGGGCGCGGGGCACGCCCCCTGACTTAGGGCGCAATCGTCCCGTTTTATGTCTTATTTGCCCCGGTTCCGTAGTGACGTTCGCGCCCCATGTCGTTCGCGGGCTCGCGGTGTAACGCCGCGGTGTCATTCGGGACTACACGGGTAGACGGGTGGGCATGACGGGTGGGCATCTGGCCTAGGCACGAGGTATGAAATAGTGGTTTGTAACAAATGAGTCACGACGAGCCCGACGGGGATCTTCGCACGCCAGCCGCTATCCGCAAGGCGGCTGACGGTGTGGGCGTTGTCTCAGGCGGTGTCCCGGACGCTCCCGCGGGGCGGTCCGGCGCCAATCCTTTTGGCCGTTTTGTCAGTACCCCCGGTTATGGTGCCAGCATGACCGTTATCGCTGAACAGCAGGCGACCGAACACATCCACGGCATCTGCCTGAAGACCGGCCCGCCGCGCCTGGTCGGCGTCGAACTCGAGTGGCTCGTCCGCGACGCGCGTGATCCCGCCCTGCCGGTGACGGCGGACCGGATCGCGGCGGCCGTAGCGGCCTTCGGCGCCGAGACCGGGACCGGGACCGTGCTCCCGGACAGCCCGGCCAGCCTGGCTTTGCCGACAAGCGCGGCCCCCGGCGTAATGCCGTCCGGTGGGCTGCTGACCACCGAACCTGGCGGACAGCTTGAGCTCAGCTCGCTGCCCGCCGATTCTGTCGCAGAATGCGTCCGCGCCACCGCCGCCGACCTCGCGGCGCTTCGCGCGGCCGTCGCCGACGCGGGCCTCGAGCTCGCGGGGTTCGGCCTCGATCCGTTCCGCCCGCCGCGCCGCGTGCTCGACCTGCCGCGGTACGCGGCCATGGAGGCCTTCTTCGACCGGGGCGGCCCGTGGGGCCGCCAGATGATGTGCGGCACCGCGTCGGTCCAGGTGTCCCTGGACGCCGGTGACGACAGCGACGGTCACACCGGCTACCGCTGGCGGTGGCAGCTGCTGCACGCGATCGGGCCGGTGCTGGTGGCCGCGTTCGCGAACTCGCCGCTGCGCGAGGGCCGGCCGACCGGCTGGAAGTCGGCCCGGCAGCAGGTCTGGACGCGGATGGACCCCGGCCGCACCAAGCCTCCGCCGCTGGCCGGGGACGCCGACCTGCCTGCCGCGTGGGCCGCGTATGCGCTTGACGCGCAGGTGATGTGCGTGCGCTCGGACGGGCCAGGTGACTGGTCCGCGCCGCCGGGACTGCGGCTGCGCGACTGGCTGCGCGGCTCCGACGGATCCGCCGCCCTGCGCGCGCCGACGACCGAGGACCTGACCTACCACCTGTCCACGCTGTTCCCGCCGGTCCGGCCGCGCGGGCACTTCGAGCTGCGCATGATCGACGCGCAGCCGGGCGACGGCTGGGTAGTGCCGGTCGCGGTCGCGAGCGCGCTGCTGTCCGACGCGCAGGCCGCCGACGCGGCGATGGCCGCAGCCGAGCGGCTCTGGCACCCCGACGGGGCAAACG
>NZ_JBARCR010001151.1:0-8310 GCF_049794275.1 Trebonia sp. | reverse complement strand
CGGTCGCGCGCTTCGACGCGGCGGAACGCCGGTTCGCGGAAATGACCGCCACCTGGCACCGCCGGGCGCGGGCGCGGCACCCGGACTGGCCCGCCGTCCCCGATGACGTCTACCTGGCGATCGCGGGCGCCATCGCCAAGCTCGTGCGGACCGCCGTGCGCAACGGCCAGACCGACGCGCTGCCGAAGATGGAAGACACGCTGCTGTCCCTGAACCTGTCCGTGCTAGCCGCCCGCCCCTGGCCCCCGGCGGATGCCTGGTCCTTACACCTGCCTGTCCAGGTGGGCCGCGGCGATTTTCTTCGGGATGACCATCCGCCAGGCGTCCGTGACTAGTTCGCGCATTTCTTCGCGGCTTAGCGCCGCCATTCGCGCGTGCACCCAGTGGAAGCGCTGGTCGGACAGCCGCGGCATGGCGAACTTGTCCGGCTCGGCCGCGATCAGCGCGGCCCGTTCCTCTTTCGGGAACCCGAAGCCCATCGTCGACTCGTCGGGCGAGATCGCCACGTAGACGATCTTGCCGACCCGGAACTTGACGTGGTCGTGGATCAGGTGCTCGGAAGTGCGCGGCAGCGACATCGCCACCGCGCGCACGTCCGCCGCCGTGACCACGTCAGCTCCCGGTGACCAGTGAGTAGGTGACCAGGGTCTGGTCCGGGTGGTCGGCGACCTGAAGGACCGCGTGGGAGTACTCGACAGGGCCGAGCCGGGGGTGGCGGAGCTTCTTTGCGCCGCTGCCCCCGATAGCGGTGACGTCGTGGCGCGGCCACCAGTCCCTGACATGCTCGCTGTCGCGCTGAAGCTCGGCGATCAGGGCGCTGATATCGGGGTCGTCCGGGTACCGGGCGGCGGACAGCCGGAAGCGGCCGAGCATCGCTCTGGCCTCCGGCTCCCACTCCAGGTAAACCTCCCTGGCCTGGTCGGTGGTGAACATCCAGCGCACCAGGTTGCGTTCGCCAGGGGGCCCCGCCGGCCAATCGCCGAACAGCTCGCGCGCGGCGGGGTTGGCCGCCAGGACGTCCCAGCGGCGGCCCTTGACCAGAGTCGGGAACGGCTCGAGCCGCTGGACCAGGTCGGCCACTGCGGGATCGAGCAGCTCAGGCGGCGCCGACCCGCCCGCGGCGCCCGGGACAGCACCGCTGTCGCCGTCCGGACCGTAGGCCAGCACGTGCAGGTAGCGCCGCTCGGCGGCGGACATCCGCAGCGCGGAAGCCAACGCGTCCAGGACCTGTTCAGAAGGCCGCACGGGGCGGCCCTGCTCGAGGAACGTGTAGTAGGTGACGGACAGGTGGGCCAGCATGGCGACTTCCTCGCGGCGCAGGCCAGCCGTGCGCCGGCGCCCCGCGGACAAGCCCGCGGGCAGGCCAACGTCAGCGGGCACGAGGCGCTCGCGCCGGGACCTGAGCAGCTGGCCCAGCGCCGCCGGATCTCCGCCGGCCGTCATGGTCCCCAGGGTACTCATGGCAGTACCAGTAAGAAACGGCTCTGGTTACCGCTGTCCGGGACGCTGACGATGGGAGCCATGGCAACCATCACCATCCCCGTCGAAGACGGCACCAGCTTGCCGGCGTACCTGGCCCGGCCCGCGGCGAACCCGGCACCGGCCGGGGTGATCGTGGCGCACGAGCTGTTCGGGGTCAACCCGGACATCCGCGGGGTAGCCGACGACCTGGCCAAGGCCGGGTTCCTGGCCATCGCGCCGGAGTTCTACCACCGGGACGCCGCACCAGGCCGCTGGCTGGACCGCGATGACGCAGGGCGGCAGGAGGGCTTCGGCTACCTGCAGCGGCTGCGACGCGACCAGGCGGTGGCCGACGTCGCGGCGGCCCTCGCGTGGCTGAAGTCGGAGCCGGGCATCGAGCGGGTCGCGGTCGTCGGGTTCAGCGCCGGCGGCCACCTGAGCTACCTGGCAGCCTGCCGGCTGCCGGTCAGCAGGACCGCCGTGCTGTACGGCGGCTGGCTGCCCGGCACCGACATCCCGATGAGCCAGCCCACGCCCACGCTGGACCTGACCCCGGGAATCACCGGCCGGATCCTGTACCTGGTCGGCGAGGACGACGCGCTGATCGACGCCGGGCAGCGGAAGCAGATCGCCGCGGCGCTGGCCGCCGCGGGTGTCGACCACGAGCTGGTCAGCTATCCGGGGGTCGGGCACGCGTTCTTCTGGCCGGGGACGCCGCCGTTCAGCAAGGAGGCCCGTGACGACGCCTGGCGGCGGATAGTGGAGCTGCTCGCGTCCTAGCCTCCGGTCCTTGCGCGGCAAAGGGCCAGCACGTTGGCGATGATCTGGTGGCCCGAGCGACCGGCGGCGGTGAGGATCGACTCAGGGTGGAACTGGACGGCCCAGCGGCCCGCCGCCTCGTCCTCGATCGCCATCACCACGCCGCTGCGCCCGTCCGCCGAGCTGAGCGCGGCGGTGACGGTGAAGCCGCCCTTCACGGCCTGCTCCTCGGCGTAGATCGAGTGGTAACGCGCCGCGGTGAACTCCGGCGGCAGCCCCGCGAACAGCGACGTCCCGTCGCGGACCACGATCCGCCCCGGCTTGCCGTGCTGCGGCTCAGGCAGCAGCGACAGCTCCCCGCCGGCGTGCTCCACCATCGCCTGCAGCCCCAGGCAGACGCCGAACGCGGGCAGGTTCCTTGCGTCGAGTTCGGACAGCAGGTCGTCGCAGTTGAAGTCCGACGGGCGGCCCGGCCCCGGCGACAGCACGACGAGGTCCGGGGCGAGCGAGTCGAGCATCTCGGCGCGGAACCCGGCGCGCAGCGTGGTCACCTCGGCGTCGTGCTGCCGGAAGTAGTCGCCGAGGGTGTGCACGAACGAGTCCTGGTGGTCGACGAGCAGCACCCGGAGGGGCCGGCTGCCGCCAGCGGCGGCCGGGGCGCGCGGGACTACAGGCGCGACCTTACGTTCCGACTCATGAAGGGTTTCGATCAGGGCGCGAGCCTTGATGTAGGTCTCCGCCTCTTCCGCGAGCGGATCGGAGTCGTACAGCAGCGTGGCGCCGGCCCGGACGGCCGCGATGCCGCCGCTGATGTGCGCGGTGCGCAGCGTGAGGCCGGTGTTCATCGACCCGTCGAAGCCGATCTTTCCGACGGCGCCGCCGTACCAGCGGCGCGGCGCGGTCTCGTTGTCCTCGATGAACTGCATCGCCCAGGTTTTCGGCGCGCCGGTGACGGTGACCGCCCACATGTGCGTCAGGAACGCGTCGAGCGCGTCGAACCCGGGCCGCAGCCGTCCCTCGATGTGGTCGACCGTGTGGATCAGCCGGCTGTACATCTCGATCTGCCGGCGGCCGATGACCTTGACCGAGCCGGGCACGCAGACCCGCGACTTGTCGTTGCGGTCCACGTCGGTGCACATGGTCAGCTCGGACTCGTCCTTCGCCGAGCCGAGCAGCGTGGCGATGTTCGCCGCGTCCTCCAGCGGGTCGGTGCCGCGCGCGATCGTGCCGGAGATCGGGCAGGTCTCCACCCGGTCCCCCGTCACCCGGACGTACATCTCCGGCGACGCGCCCACCAGGTACTCGCCGTCGCCGAGGTTGAAGGCAAACTCGTAGGGCGCCGGGTTCCGCTCCCGCAGCCGCTCGTAGAACGCGGCCGGCGACGCGCACCGCCCGTAGAACACGTGACCGGGCACGACCTCGAACAGGTCGCCGCACTTGAAGCGCTCCTTCGCCCGCTCCACCATCGCCGCGTACACCCCGGGGGTGGGATTGACAGGAATATCTTTAACGTCCCCGGGCGGCTCTGGCGTGTCCGCCGTCTCCCTTGCGTGGCCCGCCGTCGAGGCGCCGCCGGCCGCGAACTCATACCGGTACACGACCGCCTCCTCGCGGCGGCGGTCCAGCACATAGATCTCGTCAGGCAAATGCAGGACCAGGTCCCGCTGGTCACGCGGCCGGTCCAGTCGCAGCCGCACTGGCTCGAACTGAAACGCCAGGTCATAGCCGAATGCCCCGTACAGCCCCAGATGCGGATCCGCGCACCCCAAGGCCGCGACGATCTCCCGCAGCACGCTGAACACGGTCGGCTGCCGCGACCGCTCCTCCTCGGTGAAGGCGCCTTCCCCTTCGGGCACGACCACGGTAATCTCGGCTGGCGCTGTGATCTCGGCTGGCGCTGTGATCTCAGCCGCGGCCTCCGGCCGCTTCTTGCTGTTATCAGCTGGCTGCTCGTGGCCGGCTTTCCGCATCGCGTCGGCGATCGCCGGCAGGATGACCAGGCCGCGGTCGTTGAGCGCGCGGGCGGTGACGTACCGGCCGTGGGTGGTGATCTCCACGGGCGGGTTCACGTACGCCATGTGCCAGCGGCTGTACCGGCCGGGATACTCCATGCCCGAGCTGAGTACGCCGCCGCGGCGGCGGTCGACAAGGTCGGCAATGCGGGTCAGTTCGGCCGGAGCGAACGCCTCGGCGGTGCGGGTGACCGCCACGCCGCCGGCGGTTGTCAACTCGATGGTGTCCACCGTGGGCCTCTCCATGTCAGGTATGGCCCGGCATCCGGCGGGAGAAACGAAAAGCGACCGCCATCTCCGGGCGGTCGCTCAGACTCAGCTACGGACACCGCCTACGGGCGGCGCCACCACTGAAGGTCAGCAAAAGTTCTCATCGCGGCAGAGCTTATCAGTCAGCCGGGCCTGTCAGTCAGCCGGGCCTATCAGTCAGCCGGGGCAAGCGGAGCGGGTGTCGGGCATTTGCCAAGCGGCCGCCGCGCCCGTGATTACCTCGGCGGCTTCGCGCATGTCTGGGGTGCCGCTGACCTGCTGGCCTTCGAGGAAGGCGCTGACCATGGGCAGGACGCTGCCGTCACCGAGGAGGCCGCCGTGGAAAGCCGGGACGACCACCACGTCCGGCGGGAGGCTGCAGACCGGAAGGGTCAGGGCGTCGGCGAGCGGGACCACCGCCAGCCAGCGCAGTGACTTGCCGGACTGGTCGGCGACCGTCTCGAAGTACCTGGCGCCGAACTCGCTGACCGAGTTGAGCAGGTGCTGGGCGCCGCTCGGGCCGTACGGTGAGATCTCGCCGGCCAGGTGATTCAGTTCGTTGAGGGCTTCCTCGGACACGGAGGCGGCGTCCGGTCCCGACGGGTAGCTGACCCGGCCTGGGTCGACGATCGGGCTGAGCAGCACCACGGAGCCGATCGGGAGGCCGGGGTGGCGGCTGAGCATGGCGTAGACGCCGAGGGTGCCCTCGCTTTCCGCGACCACGTCCACCGGGCGGTGCGTCTGGTTGTGCAGCACTTCGAGCTGGGCGGCGATCCGGTCGCCGAGCACAGGCAGCGGCAGGTCGTCGGCGGACGGCCCGTGGCGCACCGGGAAGTCCCTCGCGTCGAGTCCGACGTAGGAGAACTGGCGGACGTCCGCGCCCGGCATCTTCGCGCGCAGGCCGTTGGCCGCGTCGCAGCAGGACGAGCCCCAGCCGGAGACGACCAGGACCGCCGCGCCCGCGGCCGCTGTGGCGGTCGCGGGGGTGGCCGTGACGGCAGCCGTCCCGCTGTGGGCCGTTCCGCCGCTGAGCGTGTTCGCCGCGGCCACTGGGCTTGGGGTGCTGATCGGCAGCTGGATCGCGCCGGTGAACATCATCCGGGCCACGCCGACCACCAAGGCGAGTGTCATGAACGCGACGATCGGCGCGAACGGCAGGCCGAACAGCACCTTGGCAGGCACCGACACCGGGCTGCGCGGGTGCACTCGGGCGGCTATTCCGGCTAGCCCGTACCAGACGCGGGCGTTGACCATGCCGGTGACGGCCGTGACGCCGAGCGCCGCCGCGGTGCCCAGGTGCGCGATGACCGCCGCGCTTGCCGACAGCACGAGGAAGCTGCCGAGCAGCCAGAGCACGGAGCGCAGCGGCGGCAGCCGGCGCCACCAGGCCACGATCACCCCGCCGTGGCTCAGCGCGGCGGCGATGCCCAGCATGATCGGCAATGCGGCCAGGAACGGCCAGGAAAACGGCAGCACCGCGGCGCCGAACGCCAGCGTCACGGCCGGCGAGAGCAGCACCCAGGCCAGCCCCGTCAGCGCCATGCAGGACCAGAAAGGGCGGCCCAGGCCTGGCGCGCGCAGCTCACGCGGCCAGGCCAGCCGCAGCAGCGCGGTGTCCACCGCCGCCCTGACGAGCAACACGGTCAGCGTGACGCCGGCGAACCCGAGCCAGGACCCGCTGTCGGCGAACAGCCAGCGCAGGTCGTGATAGGCGGCGAGTACCGGAAGGGCGGTGACCTGCGGCGCGACCGGACGAGCGGCCGGGGCGATGAGCGTGAGAAGTCCAGCCTCGGCGACGGCCCCGCCGGCCGCGGCGAGGATCAGTCCCCTATGCCGGAGAAAGCCCCCGGCCGGCAGCCTCACGCGCATTCTGCAATCCGGTTTCCATCCGGGGCAACATCTCTCAGCGGAGGCACATTCCGGATTTAGACCACAATCCGGAGTATCCCTCCGGTCGGTCCCCGTACGGAAACTATTTACCGGCGCGGCGGGCGCGGGCCCGGCGAGAGCGCGGGACAGCAGCGCCCGCCACCACCTGGCTCGGGTCGAGGCCGAGGAGCAGGCAAGGTCGCGCTTGGTCATGAATTGTCGTACCGTCTGGCCATGCGCGCGACACGCTAAGGAGATGACCGGATGAGCACGTCCACCACGACCACGCTCGCGGAACTGCCCTCGTTCAAGGGCAAGGAGCTCGGGACCAGCGACTGGTTCGAGATCACCCAGGAACGGGTGAACACGTTCGCTGACGCCACCGACGACCACCAGTGGATCCACGTGGACGTCGAGCGGGCGAAGGCCGAGTCCCCGTTCCGCGGGCCGATCGGGCACGGCTTCCTGACGCTGTCCCTGTTCGTGCCGATGTGGTCGCAGATCCTCACGGTCACCGACGTGAAGATGGGCGTCAACTACGGACTGAACAGGGTGCGTTTCCCCGCGCCTGTTCCGGTCGGGTCCAGGATCCGGCTCACCGCGACGCTCGTGGACGTGGAGGAGTTCAGGGGCGGGCTGCAGCTCGTCGCCGGCGGGGTGATCGAGCGGGAGGGCGGCGACAAGCCGGTGTGCGTGCTGGAGTCCGTCACCCGCCTCTACGGCTGAGCGAGCCGCACCGGCGGGAGTAGCCTGTGCCTGTGGGCGACGCGCTTGATCACGAATGGTTCTGCGAGCGGGCCGAGGCGGAGATCGCGCGGATGGCTTCGGTCGCGTCCGGGGCCGGACTGTCCGCTGTGGTGCCGACGTGCCCGGGATGGACGGTCGCGCGGCTGGTCAAGCACACCGGGATCATTCACCGGTGGGCCACCGAGATCGTGGCGACCCGGGCCACAGCGCGGATCGACCAGCGTGACCTGGCTGTGGGGCTGCCGGATTCCGAGGCCGGCTACCCGTCATGGCTCGCGGCCGGGGCGGCGCCGCTCGGCGCCGCGCTACGCGCGGCGGGGCCCGATACCCCAGTCTGGGCGTGGGGCCCGGCGCAATCGTCCGGCTGGTGGGCGCGGCGAATGCTGCATGAGACGACCGTGCACCGGGCGGACGTCGAACTGGCCGCCGGCCTCGTTCCTGACGTGGACCCGGTGGTGGCCGCCGACGGGATCGAGGAGTTCCTGGCCAACCTGCCGACCGCGCGGCGGCCGTCGGAGCACCTGGGGTCGCTGCCGGCCGGAGCGTCGCTGCACCTGCACGCGACGGACGCGGATGGCGAGTGGCTGATCCGGATCGCCGCGGACGGCGGCGGGGTGGAGTGGTCGCGAGGGCACTCGAAGGCGACCACGGCCGTGCGCGGTCCGGTGGCTGAGCTGCTGCTGTTCACGTACGGACGGGTGCCGGGGAGTGATCCACGGCTGACCGTGTTCGGCGACCCGGCCCTGCTCGAGGTGTGGCAGGAGAAGACGGCCCTGTGACGGCTGACCGTTGACGGGGGCGGGACGGCTGCTCGCGATCAGCGACCTGCACATCGGGTACCCGGAGAACCGGGAGTTCGCCGCCTCGCTGCGGCCTGAGCACCCAGACGACTGGCTGATCGTGGCCGGCGACGTCGGCGAGGTCTTCGCCGACGTCGGGTACGTGCTCGCCAGGCTCGCCGACCGGTTCGCGCGGGTGATCTGGACGCCGGGCAACCACGAGCTGTGGACGCTGCCCGCCGACCCGGTGGCGGTACGCGGCGTGGCCAGATACGAGGCGCTGCTGAAGGTGTGCCGCCGCTTCGGCGTGCTCACCCCTGAGGACGAGTTTCCGGTGTGGCAGGGCTCAGCCGGGCCGGTGACGATCGCCCCGCTGTTCACGCTGTACGACTACTCGTTCTCGCTTTCCGGCGATGGCGCGGCCGCTACGCGGG
>NZ_JBARCR010001150.1:0-1806 GCF_049794275.1 Trebonia sp. | reverse complement strand
CGGCCGCCGAGACCGAGTTCGACCTGATGGGTGCATTGTTCTCCCCGGCCGGGAGCGCCGACCCGCACGTGATCCTGCGCGGTTCGCCGCTGCCCGGCTGCCAGTATCAGTTCGTCCGCGACGTGCTGCGCGACCCGCGTTTTGCCGCACCGGTCATCCCGCCCTCTCCGCACCCGGCATTCCAGCTGCTCCGGCGGTGGATGATCCGGCTGGACGGCGACCGGCACCGCCGCGTCCGGGACGCTTTCGGCGGCCTGTTCACCGCCCGCCGGGTCGAGCGTTACCGGGCCATCATCGCCGGGCGGGCCGCCGCGCTGATCGATCAGGCAGCCCCCGCAGGGAGCATGGACCTGGTCACCGACTTCGCCCGGCCGCTGCCGTTCACCGTGATAAACGATGTGCTCGGCGTCCCGCCTGAGGACCGGGACTGGCTCGGTGCGGCGCTGGCCACCCTCAACCGTGGCTTCGCCCGGCAGCGTGACAGCGACCGCACCCCGGTCCAGGCCGCCGACGACGCGGCCGAGCAGATGCTCTCCTACTTCGCCCAGCTGCTCGACCAGCGCGCCGCAGCACCAGCCGACGACCTGATGACCGCCCTGGCCGCCCGGCACGCAGACGGGGAGGACCGTCAGGACCTGCTGGCGAACTGCATTTTCTTCATGCTCGCCGGCCACCAGACCACCACCACCCTGCTCACCCTAGGCACCCACCTGCTCTGCACCCACCCCAGCGCCGTGGCCGCGCTGCAGAAAGATCCCGGCCGCTGGCCCGCGGCCGTGGAGGAAATGCTGCGGCTGATCACCCCAACGACCTTCACCGGAGCAACACCCCGGACCGACGCTGACATCCACGGCGTCACCTGCCCGGCCGGACAGCCGCGACTGCTGTTCCTGGCCGCCGCCAACCGCGATCCCGCCGCCTTCCCCGACCCCGACCGATTCGACATCAGCCGCGAACCGAATCCTCACCTGAGCTTCGCCGCCGGAGCCCACTTCTGCCTCGGTGCCCCCCTCGCCAGGGTCCACGGCGAAGTCGCGCTGAGCACCCTGTTCACCCGCCTGCCCCGCCTGACCGCCCTCACCCCGCCCGACATCACTGCCAGCGTGCCCATCCGCCAGGTCGACCACTTCACCGTCACCTGGCAGCACGACTGACCACCCCCAGACCCCGCGTTACAGGGCAGCACGATCAACCACAAACCATCTAGGAGGTGGAAAGGCGGGGCGAGTTGGGCTGCAGCACGGCTTCGGCGAGGTCAAGGTAGCGACTGACGGGGGCCAGCATCTCTTCTGGTGCGTCGTCGCGGTACTGGACGAGCAGCCGTCGAAGGATCGCCAGGTACTCGGCCGGTACCGCCGCGGGGACATATGGTCCGCCGACGAACTCGACCATGCGTCCCGCGTCGGCCGACCGCCGGACGACGTACTTCGCGGCCACCGGGATGAGCGAAACCTGCAGCAGCCGGTGCGCGTTTGCGGCTTTGGGCGCAGGGGGCTGCACTTCACGCTTGTCCTGGTGCTCGCGGAACGTATCGTCCAGACGACGAAGGCCCTGCTCGTCGAAGATGACCTTTGCGTCCGCGACCCAGGCGGCCTGGGAGCGCGGGTAGACGTACCAGTCCACGTGCAAGGGAAGGCCGTCGATGACGTAGCGAACACCGATCGCACCGGCGCCGCGGGGTGCATTGTGACGGGAGTCGATGCTCCAGGTAACCAGGTCCGACCCGGGCAGATGTGTCGCGTCGGCGTAATGGTCGAGCTGATCGTCAGGGACGACGATGAGGAGGTCGATGTCACTCCAGTCGTC
>NZ_JBARCR010001149.1:0-9464 GCF_049794275.1 Trebonia sp. | reverse complement strand
GGAAACAGCCCGAGGGCCGTCTCCAGCTCCCCGATCCGGTCTGGCAGCGCCCCGGCCAGCCCCGCCTCGGTCAGCGCCAGCGACGCGTGCTCCCAGTCCCCGGTCTCGGCCCAGCAGCGGACCGCTTCGATCGCGTCGCCGTCGCGCGTGTGCCAGCGCGCGGCCCGGCCGAACAGGCCGGGAACCTCCTCTGGCATGCCCCCGCGCAGCTCGCCGAGCAGCACCTGCCGCAGGAACGGGTGATACCGGTACTTGCCCTGCGCGTCCCTGGACACGAAGCTGCCCGTCCTGCTGAGCTGGTCCAAGACGCGCGTTCCGCCGTGCCCGCCTGTCAGCCAGTCGGCGAAGTCCCCGGTCAGCCGCTCGGCCACGCTGGTGCGCCGGAGGAACCGCCGGACCGCGGGGGGCTGCTGGTCCAGCACCTCGTCGCGCAGATAGTCGGCGACGATGGGATCGGCGGCGATGGCGCCGACGCTCAGCGCCCCGTCTCGCGCCGCGATGAGCGCGGCGAGCCGCGGGCCGGCCATCCAGCCCTCCACGGAGCCGAGCAGCTGGTCGCGCTCCGCGGCGCTGGCGGTCAGGCCCAGGGCGGCGAAATACCCCTCGGCCTCTTCCGCCGTGCAGGCTAGGTCCGCGGGCCTGACCTCCGACAGCGTGCCCGCCACCCGCATCCGCGCCACGTGCAGCTCGGGCAGGGACCGCCCGGACAGGATGAGGCGCAGCGCCGCCGGCGCGTTGTGAATGAGCAGGGCTAGCCCGGGCATGACCTCGCTGCCCGCGAGCACGTGCACGTCGTCGAGGACGAGCACCACCGATCCCGACAGCCGCCGCATCGCGACCACCAGGTCGGCCGGCAGGTCGTCGTCGCCCGCACGGCTGCGCGGCACGAGCTCCGACACCGCCGATGTGCCCCCGATCGCCAGCGCGGCGGTCATCGAGGCCCAGAACCTGGCGGGTTCCCTGTCTCCCTCGTCCAGGCTCAGCCAGGCGACCCGCCGGGACCTCACCTTCGCGGTCGCCCATACGGCGCAGGCGACGGTCTTGCCCGAGCCTGCGGGGGCGGCGATCATCGTCACCGGGCGGGCGGTGGCCTGTTCGATCAGCTCGGTCAGCCGGTCGCGCCTGAACACGTCGTCCCCCAGGCACGGGATACGGACCTTACTGTCGAGGAGCCGCGACTCTACGCCGATAGCGATGCCGTCGGAAACGGTTGACTCTAGCGTCACGTGCTTCACCCCGATCCCCCCGCCGACCAGCCACTTACCCGCGCCCGTCGTTCCGTACGCATGTCAACACGTTCCGCCACGGGAAACTCGCGAGGCATCACCCGCAATGGATGAGACACGGGTGAGGAGCTAATCACCCCGGAGGGATGATGATCTGGTAAAGGACCGCGGCTTACGGTCGTGCCCGCAGACGCGTCGCCGTCGATACGAAGGGGCCCGCCATATGAGCAATGCACAGGATCAGCTGGCGACCGGGACCGCGCTGCTCGCGCCGCGGCGCGAGTGGGCCTGACGGGTCGGGCCGGTCGTGGGCTTGGGCGCGGCGATCGGCGGCGCGCTGCCGTTCGCGGTCGGCGTCGCCTTGAGCCCTATTCCGATCGTCGCCGTGGTGCTGATGCTGACCACGCAGCGGGCGCGGGTGAACGGCGCGGTGTTCATCGCCGGCTGGCTGGCCGGGCTCGCCGTCGTGGGGGCGATCGCGCTGAGCATCGCGGGACCCGCGGACGCCAGCTCGTCCGGCGCTCCCGCCACCTGGGTGAGCTGGCTCAAGGTCGTGCTCGGCGCGGCGCTGCTCCTGGCAGCGGCGCTGCAGTTCCGCAACCGCCCCAGGAACGACGACCGGGTGGAGCTGCCGAAGTGGATCGCCCGGGTCGACGAGATCAAGCCGCTGTCCGCGGCCGGGCTGGGCGTGGTGATGGGCGGCCTCAACCCGAAGAACCTGCTGCTCGCGGTGGCCGCCGCGGCGGCGATCGCGCAGACCGGCATCTCCGGCGGCGAGGAGGCGATCGCCTACCTGGTGTTCGCGCTGGTCGGCACCCTCGGGGTCGGCACACCCGTAGGGATCTACTTCGCGATGGGCGCGCGCTCGGAGAAGCTGCTCACCGGGCTGAAGGACTGGATGGCTCAGCACAACGCCGTGATCTCGGCGGTCATCTGCCTGATCATCGGCGTGAAGCTCATCGGCGATGCCATCACCGGGCTGACTGCCTGATTTTCTTATCCGGAACGTACGCGGCTGACTCCGGTCGGCCACAGGTGACTCAAGGAGCCGTGATGGCGAAACCGTTCAAGGGCACGATCAACGTCGACATCCGCGACTCGAAGCCGGTCCCGGGCGCTAGCCTGTACGTCGGCAGGAACCCCGGCGAACCCGTCACCGAGGACTATCCTGGCGGGGCGCCGCACTCGTTCACCGGCGGCACCATCAACCGGATCGCGATCGACGTTAGCGGCGAGCCGTATCAGGATCTCGAGCGCGAAGCCGCCCTCATGCTCATGCGGGAGTAACCCCACGATGTCCGAAGCGATTGGGCTCTCGAAGAGCCTGACGAAGAACATGGCTTGGGTACCCGGCGGCAGCTTCCTGATGGGATCCGAGGACTTCTACCCGGAGGAACGCCCGGCGCGCCGCGTCGAGGTCGACGGCTTCTGGATGGACGATCACCCGGTCACGGTCGCGGAGTTCCGCCGGTTCGTGACCGCGACCGGATACGTGACCATGGCCGAGCGACCGCTCGACCCGGCGCAGTACCCCAGCGCGGACCCGGACCTACTGCGCCCCGGCTCGCTGGTGTTCTTCGCGGCCAGTGGGCCGGTGGACCTGCGGGACGTGTCGCAGTGGTGGCGGTACACCCCGGGCGCCGACTGGCGGCATCCCCGCGGGCCGGGCAGCACGACGGGCGGCCTGGACCGGCACCCGGTCACCCACGTGGCCGCCGAGGACGCCGACGCGTACGCCGCGTGGGCGGGCAAGGAGCTGCCAACCGAGGCCGAGTGGGAGTTCTCCGCCCGCGGCGGGCTGGACGGCGCGGCCTACACCTGGGGCGATGACCCGTTCCCCAAGGGGAAGGTGATGGCGAATACCTGGCAGGGCGAGTTCCCCTGGCAGAACCTGAAGCCACCCGGCAAGCACGGCACGTCCCCGGTACGGAGCTTCCCGCCCAACGGCCACGGCCTGTACGACATGGCCGGCAACGTATGGGAGTGGACGAGCGACTACTTCGCCGCGCAGCCTGCCGGCTCTGCTTCTAACCACGGGGCTTCTAACCACGGGGCCTGCTGCGTGCCGCGCAACCCGCGGGTGACCGACCCGGGCGGCAGCCTCGTTCCCGGCGAGCCGGGGGCGCACATCCCGCGCCGGGTGATCAAGGGCGGCTCGCACCTGTGTGCGCCGAACTACTGCCTGCGCTACCGGCCGGCGGCTCGCCAGGGCGAGGCGGTCGACACGTCAACCGCCCACCTCGGCTTCCGCTTCGTGATCCGCCCGGCGGCGGCCTTACGGCCCCGGGAGCCGCGGGCTCCAGCCGCTCAGCCTTGTCGCCACACCTTCATCTGTGCATCATCGATGTGATGGCGCGATCACTCGCCGCGGGTGACGTCAGCCAGCGGCCTCCCGAGTCACGATCCAGCTCATGAACAGGCGGCAAACGATGACCGACTTTCCGCAGCTGGCGCCTACCCCAAGTTTGCGATCGTTACGCCATGATCACTATGGAGGAAGTGGTGACGCCATGACCGCCCTAGACGAGCGGCAAGCGCAGGGCACCAGCGCCCGCACCGGCACCCCGCGGTCGTCGCACGCGGGCTGGGCGCCGGCGGCCGACCGCAGGCACCCCGTGGACCTGCTCGAAGACCAGAACACCAACCGGGAGCCCGATCTCGTGCCGGTCCGGCGCGGCCGGATGATGGTCTCGCCGTTCACCTTCTACCGGGGCGCGGCCAGGATCATGGCCGAGGACCTGAAGGACACCCCGGTAGCCGGCCTCAGCGTCCAGCTGTGCGGCGACGCCCACCTGTCGAACTTCGGGGTGTTCGGCTCGCCGGAGCGCAGGCTGGTGTTCGACCTCAACGACTTCGACGAGACCCTGCCTGGGCCGTTCGAGTGGGACGTGAAGCGGATGGCGGCGAGCTTCGTGGTGGCGGCCCGCGACAACGGGTTCACCCCGGCGGACGGGCGCGCCGTGGCGCTGGCCTCGGTGACCGCCTACCGGGAAGCCATGGCCGAGTTCGCACGGCAGGGCACGATGGACATCTGGTACGCCAGCCTCGACGAGGACACGATCAAGGCCGCGGTCCTGGAGGCCGGGAAGACGGCGACGAAGAGCAAGGCGACCGGCGGCGGCCAGGCCAAGATAGCCAAGCTCGCGCAAAAACGAGTATGGGAGGCCGCCGCTAAGGCGCATACCCGCGACAGCCTTCAGGCGCTGTCCAAGCTCGGTGAGCTGGACGACGGCCGGTACCGGATCGTCAACCAGCCGCCGGTCGTCATCCCCGTGCGTGACCTGGCGCCTGAGCTGACTCCCGACCGCCTCAGCAAGCTGATCCGTGAGCAGTTCACGGCCTACCGCGCGAGTTTGCAGCCCGACATGCGGCACCTGCTGGGGCACTTCGAAGTCGTGGACTTCGCCCGCAAGGTCGTCGGCGTCGGCAGCGTAGGCACCCGCTGCTTCATCGTCCTGCTCCAGGGCCGCGACGCCAGCGACCCGCTCTTCCTCCAGGTGAAGGAGGCCACCACGTCGGTGCTGGAGGAACACCTGCCGCGCAGCCGCTATCGCCAGCACGGCCAGCGAGTAGTGCAGGGACAAAAGCTGATGCAGGCCACTAGCGACATCTACCTCGGCTGGGCCCGCGGCGTGGACGTCAACAGGCACTTCTACTGGCGCCAGCTGCGGGACATGAAGGGATCGGTGCCGATCGAGGAGATGACCCCGCTCGGGCTTACCCTGTACGCGCGGCTCTGCGGCTGGACGATGGCCCGTGCGCACGCCCGGTCAGGGGACCCGGTCGCGATCGCCGCCTACCTCGGCCGCGGCGACGCGTTCGACCGCGCGATCACCGACTTCTCCGAGCGGTACGCCGACCAGAATGAGCGCGACTACCAGGAGTTCACCACCGCGATCAAGTCGGGCCGACTGGACTGTGTCGAAGGGGTCTGACCACCGTCAGGACGTCGCGTCCTGGGGTGCGGGCCGCGGCTCTGGGGACGAAGGATGGCTCCCGTACCTGAGCCGGAACAGGGCGTAGGCGATCGGCCCAGCGAGCAGCGGGAGCCAGTACGAGGCGAGCCGGTAGGTCAGTGTCGCCAGCACGGCCTGGCTCGAGTTCACCTCGGACAGCACCAGGAGCCCGGTGAGGCTGGCTTCCACGATCCCCAGGCCGCCGGGGGTGATCGGGATCATCCCGATGACGCCGGCTACCGCGTAGGCGATCAGGATCACCGAGGGACGCGGGTGGCTCCCGGTGGCCCGCAGCGCGGCGAGCAGGCACAAGTAGTCGAACGCGAGACGGCCCGCGGACAGCAGCAGCGCCTGCCACCACTGCCGGCCCAGCACGGCCCGGATGTCGTCGCGCTGGGCCAGCAGGGTCTCGTCCAGCCCCTCCAGCGGCGGGCGTTTCGGCAGTAGCCGGTTCCTCAGCCGCTGGGCCAGCCGGCCGACCGAGCGGAGCGGCGCGTCATAGACAAGGACGACCGCGCCGAGCCCGGCGAAGGCCACGAATCCCGCCGCCCCCAGGGCCGCGGCGTTCAGCAGCCCCCGGCTGACCGGCGCACCCAGCAGGACGACGGGAAGGGCGAAGGCCGGCAGGGCCAGCAGGCTGCCCACGCCCAGCAGGGAGAACGCCGCCAGCCCGCCCACGGTAGATTCAGTGCTCTCGCCGCTGACCGCCAGCATGCGGAACTGCACGGCGGCGCCCACCGCCGCTCCCCCCGGCATGATCAGGGTGACTGCGTTGCCTGCCAGCTGGGACGTGACGACCGGGAACCAGGCCCGGGTGCGGAGGGCGAGGCGCTGCAGGGCGAACGTGCAGGTGAAGTGGGCCACCTGGAACGCCACGGCCAAGATGAACCACCAGGGATGCAGGGTGGACAGCCGCGGCCAGGAGGCGAACACCTCGGTGATGGCTGGGAAGACGAGGTAGAGGGCCACACCGGTTATGACCACCATCGCAGCCCGCTTGGCCACCGTCTTCCACGCCAGCGGATGCTCTTTCTGGTCCTCGATGGTCGCGGCCAGCGAGGCCTCGGTGCTCACAGGTAATCTCGCCTGCGCAGCCACACCAGCGTGAACCACCCCCAGATAGGCGGCAGATAGGAGGTAAACAGGCGCTGGATGAAGACCGCGGCGGTGGCGTCGGCCTCGGACACCCCTGCCGCGGTGAGGCCGAGAATCATGCCGGCTTCGACCACGCCCATGCCGCCGGGCGACGGCGCGACGGCCCCGACGATCGCCGCCAGCACGATGACCACGATGATGACGGGCAGCCGGAGATGGTCACCGAAGGCCCGCAGCGAGACCGACAGGGACATGGCAATCAGCAGCTCGCGCCCGAGCGCACCGCCCAGCAGCAGCACCAGCTTGCGCGGCGAGCTGGCGACCTGCCTGAGGTTGCCCCATACGTCGCGGATCCTGGGCCGCAGCTTCGCGGCGGCCAGCCTGCGCAGCCGCGGCACGGCCAGGGCCAGGCCGATCACCACGCCCGCCAGCACGACGACGGCCAGGATGATCCACACCAGCTTGGAGTCCCCGCCGGACTCGGGAGTTGCTTCCAGGTGGATGGATCCCCACGCGAACGGCAGCGACACCACGAACACCACGGTGGTGGCGATCCAGCTGGCCACGGTCATGATGGCGCCCGAGCTCAGCGCGACCGTCGCGTCGTAGCCCTGTTTCTGGTAGAAGCGCACCCGGGTGGCGAAGACCGCGGGCGCGCCGCCGGCCAGGCCGCTGAAGGCGTTGGCGACCTCGACGGCCAACGCCCGGCCGAACGGCAGCGGGCCGGACACGCTGCCGAGGGTTTCGACAGCGGAGGACGCGTAGGCCAGCTGGGCCAGGACGAGCGCGATGATGACCCAGAGCCAGTCGGCGCCGATCACGGTGTCGAAGGACTTCGAGACGTCGATGAGCACGCCGATCAGGGCCCAGCCGCCGATGAGGGTGCCGATGATCAAGATCAGCGTCGGCCAGCTCACCCGGCGGGGCTGGGCCAGCTCGGGCAGCTCGATCGAGGCGGATCGAGCGGCTTGCTGCCGGACTTCGTCCAGCAGCCCGCTGTTGCTTCGTAGGCGCCTCCCGATGGCCGGGTCGAGGGCCGGCTTGTGCAGGTGTCGGAGCGCACCCGCGAGTACCTCCGGTGCGAGGCATCGGGCCGCGGCGTCGCCGGCCCGTTCCGCGCCGACCGTCACGGCCGTGGCGGCCAGGGCGCCGGCCAGGTCCTGGTCAAGCTGATCGACCGACGCGCTCCCGATGGCATTGCGGAAATCCGCCAGCACAGCGGTCTGCCCGGCCGGGTCGATCAGCAGCGCGTCCCCGCTGATGGCGCCGTGGGCGATCCGGGCCTTGCGCAGGATCAGCAGCTGACGGTAGATATCATCAAGCGCGCCATCGCCGACGTCGTCCGGCCCGGCCTCGGCCAGGGAGATCGTGCTCGGCAGACGGTACACCAGCACCGCGTCCTTCGATGGCCCCGCGGTTCCCGCCTCCACCAGCTCGGGCACGGCCACACCCGCCTGACCGGCCCGCAAGGCGAAGAAGGCCTCGCGCTGGACCTGCTGGAGCCGGGTCAGCGTGAGGGTCGGGCCGGAATCCCGGTACAGCAGGAACCGGCCCGCCTTGGTCAGCAGCCGGCCGCCGGCCGCATCCCGGCCATAGACGGCGATGGCGAGGCGGCG
Organism: Trebonia sp.; assembly: GCF_049794275.1. Taxonomy (NCBI): domain Bacteria; kingdom Bacillati; phylum Actinomycetota; class Actinomycetes; order Streptosporangiales; family Treboniaceae; genus Trebonia; species Trebonia sp. The sequence continues at coordinate 1,571 of NZ_JBARCR010001149.1, read as the reverse complement.
GGAGGAATCGTCGGTGGCCTCGTATTTCGCCGCCCCCCAGGCTTGCTGCGGCATCGGCTGCAGGTGGCCCACGCTGATGCCGAACTCGGCCAGCAGCCGCCGCACGTCATCGGCGGACGGCAGGCCCAGCGGCGAACCGAAGGCGAGCCTGACCACCGCGGTCGTGCCCCAGCCGATGACCAGGCTCCCGACGACGTTGAGCGGCAGCCCGTGACCCCCGACCGCCGTGGCCAGCGCGACCAGGGTGATGAAGATCTCGACGATGACCTGCAGGCCCCGGGCCAGATAGGGCAGGGCCGCCGTGGCCACCGCGGCGAACAACGCGATCCGCAGGACCGGGAAACTGAGGTCGTAGTCGCCGATCACCACCCCGCCGGGCCGTCCGCCGTGATTGCCGAGCCACAGGATCAGCAGGCCGGTGACCGCCGCGGCCCCGACCGCGCTCAGCCCGATGTCGCGCGCGATCTCCCACCGGCGGGCCAGCAGAGCCATCCCCACGAGCACGATCACGACGCCGAACGAACCAGCCTGGTATACCACCGTCACCAGCCAGGTAATGCTCCACGGCGGCGGATGGATCACGGCGACGATGGCCCGGTCGATCCGGGAGTCGTAGTGGATGATCAGCAGGCAGCACACCAGGGCCACGACGGCCGCGGCCAGGCGCATCCCGTCGGTCCCGCGGCGGCGTCGCCGGCCGTCGCCGGCCGGAGCCAGCAGGGCCGAACGCCAGTCGCGCACGAGACTCCGCTGAGCACCGGGAACGGCGACCTCGGGCGGAGGCTGCAGGTCTGGCCCGGGACCGGAGCGCATGTCAGTCATCCGCCTGCCGGGCTAGCGCGGCCGCGCGCTCTGGCACGAGGGCGAGCAAGGTTACGACGACCGCGACGGACCACCAGAACGGGATCCGGCCGGCGCTGGACCCTTCCGCCATGCGCGCCCCTTCCCGGGCCGCCCAATAGTGGCCCGTGCTGGCACGTACACGATAATCCGTCTGATGCCGGACGGGCTAGCTCTCCGCGTTGGCGGGCTGAGTCGTGTTCTCGTCCTGCCAGGCGCGGGAGCCGGCGGTGTACGCCGCCTTGGCCTGCGCCCAGGTGCCCTTCGCGATCTCGGACGGGGGCCGTTCGAGGTCGGCTACCCACCGCTGGACCGCCTTCAGCAGCCCGGTGCCGCTGACGGCGATGCCGGCCACGCAGATGGCACAGCCGACGCCGAACAGCGTGCCGCCGATGATCAGGTGCTTTGAGGGCACCTGGAACCCGGTGGCGTCCGGCCGGAACCCGTTCGCGGTGACCCGCTCATTCGTCATGGCGTCCCTCCTCTGGAATGACATCAATGCTTCAGGCAGCGGCGCGGCCGCGCCTCACCCCGGGTGGGTGAGCTCGCGCTCAGACGGCAGCTACGTCAGACAGTAATGGCGACGGTGACGCCGTCTACTCCGCTTGGGTGCCGGGCGTGGCCGCGCAGCACAGCGTCCGCGCGGGCGGCCAGCCGGAGCGGCTCGGCGATCTCATCGAGCAGCGCGGCGGCGGACGCTGTGTGCGCCTGCACCGTGAGCGACCCCAGCC
>NZ_JBARCR010001148.1:0-4172 GCF_049794275.1 Trebonia sp. | reverse complement strand
GCCGCAGGTTGGCGCGCCCGGACAGGTGCGGGTACGCGGCGGGCTCTTCGATCAGCGCGCCGATCTCGGGCAGCACCCGGCTGACGTGCCGCGGAACCGGCTCGCCGAGGATCGAGATGGACCCGCTCGTCGCGTACACCAGGCCGAGGAGCATCCGGACGAGGGTGGATTTGCCGCTGCCGTTCGGGCCGAGGAGGCCGTACCGGTCGCCTTCGCGGACGTCGAGGCTCACGTCGCGGACCGCCTCGACGTGCCCGAAGCGCTTCGTCAGGTCCTGTGTGCTGATCATTCGCCGAAGTCCTGGTCTGGTTTGGCGGCCAGCACCGCGGCGGCCTGCTCGAGCGTGCTCCTGCTGACGAACCCGACCAGGAGGAACGTGTCCGGCGACCGGTAGGGGTGCACGAGCGCGAGGTTGACGAGCGGGGCGCTGGCGATGGCGCCGGTTCCGTCGGTGAAGGACAGTGGCGCCGCGCCCGCGTCCAGCGCGTCGGTCAGCAGCTGCCCGCCGGTGCCGTGGCGGAAGGTGAGCACGGCGAACGCGGTCAGCCCGGTGCCGTACACGCCGATCTGCGGGACGGGCGACGGTGCGCGCGCGAGTCCGCCGAGAGCGGCGGGCAGCACCTCGTTGTCCAGGTTCTTCAGCACCCCGGCGAAGTTGGCCGGCGTGGTGGCGGTGAACCCGGTGCCCGGGGCCTGCTGGGGGGTCAGCACGCTGTTGTCCGGCGTCCAGGGGCCGGCCTGGAGGAACTGCGATTCCAGCGCCGGGTGCGCCACGCCACGGCCGAAGACCTGCACCAGCAGCGGCAGCCCGGTCGCCGGCGACGCCCAGATGTCGGCCTGCGCGATCGTGGACTGCGGGCTGGCGGGCCGGACCGCCAGCCCCGCCGCGCTCTGTCCGGCCACCCGCTGTGGCGGCAAGAGGCTCAGCTTCGCGTCCGGTCCCGCCTCATTGATGATCCGAACGGCCAGGGCCGCTGGCATCAGGTCCGCTGCTCGGGGCAGCCGGATGACCTCGGGGCCGAAGATGCCGGTCAGCAGCTGCTCGCCGGAGTCCCAGACGTAGGTGGTGCCGTTGTCCAGGTAGGTGTCGTTCTCGCCGGTGTCGGAGAGGGTGTCGACCCGCCAGCGGTCCGGTGCCGCCTGCCAGACCCGCATCCTGGTGATCCCGTCGAGCAGCGGCGTCACGCTGGCGAACGCGGGCAGCGGCGGGAGGCCGAAGGTCGCGTCGCTTTCCGCGTAACCGGAGAACGACAGGCGCTGCGAGGCGAGGATCTTGTTCTCGAGCTGCCGCGGCGTGAGCGCCGGCACGCTCGCCGGGAGCGCGCTGGCCAGGACCGGCAGGCAGCACAGCGCGGCGACGCCGGCCAGCACGACCGTCCAGCGCCACCCGGAATGCCAGGCGTGCCCGGGACGCACCCCATCACGATACGGTAGCCGCCTCTGGATTCGGTCAGCCGTGACGCCAGCGTCCGCGAATCGTCAGATCGCAGCGCGCGGCTGACCCGGTTGGGCCGAGCCAGCGGCGGCCGCCGTCAGGAAGCCTGGCCCGTAGTCAGGCAGCCCGGTCGCCGACCGCATGAACAGCCCGTCGATCTCCACCATCCGCAGCCCGTCGGACGACTGGAACAGCGGCTGGAAGGCCACCGGCGTGAACCCGTCGTCCAGCAGGATGTCCATCACCTCGGTCATCTTCGGCTGGTCGTGGTAGATCGGCTGCGCGGCCAGCTCGACGAGGACCGCGACCACCGAAGGCGGTAGCCCGCCGGGCCCGGCGCCGCGCAGCACCGCCGCGTCGTGCCCCTGGGTATCCGACTTGAGCAGGACCCGGGGCGAGTCCACCCCGGCGACGATCGACGGGAATTCCGCCTCGAGCGTGGACAGGGACACGGTGGCGGTGCCGGTCTCGGCCATGATCGGGATCTGGTCGACCACCCCAGGCAGCGAGGCGAGCAGCGAGTCCAGCTCAGGCCCCTCGTGCAGCCGCAGCTCAGCGGCACCCGGTGCGGCGGACAGCCCGAGCGGCCGCACCTCCCACCGCCCGTCCTTGGCCGCCGCCGCCGTGATGACCGGCAGCGTGGACGGCGAGGGCTCGAACGACACGATCCGCCCCCGGTACCCGAGGGCGCGCAGCCGCTCCCCGAAGTGCCCCCGGTTCCCGCCGACGTCGATGACGCAGTTGATCTCCCGGGACCGGAGCACCGCGTCGAGGGCCCAGTCGAGCACCCCGTCATCCGGCCGGTGGGGCCACCGCGTGACGTCAAAACCGAAGCGGTGCATCAAGTTACGCAGATTTTCCGGCAGCATCACGCGTCACCTCAAAGGTGCTGAAAAACAACGGGGTTCCGACTCAACCAGATGGGCCGGCAGCCGTCCGTGATACACGCGTTTTCCCGCGCTGACCAGGCGGGCCAGCAGCCGCCTGCGCGACACGCCCAGATCGCCGGCAACCGCCGGACGAGGAACGAACAGCGCTGGTAACGTACATCGAACTGAGGTCGAACCGGGATTTCCCGCAGCGCAGTCGATGTAGCCGCTGTCGGCTCAGCCCCCGCCGCCGAACGGCCGTCGCAGGTCGCTGAAGAGAGCTGGGTTGTGTGCAGACGAACGAAGCTGGGACGACGGAGCCGTCAGGTTCCGGCGCCGCGCTCCGGACGGAACCGGGTCAGATAGCGAGCCACGCGGCCGCGATCACGCAGCCGCTCAGCGCCCTGGTTGACAAGCTGGACACGCCGACCGCAAGCGAGGTCAAGAGCCAGGTCCCCGGCCACGCGTCCAGCATCGCGCAGGGCGCGGTGCTCATCGCCGGCCTCACGTCCCTGTCCAGGCTGCTCGGCCTCGTCCGCACGCTCGTGTTCTCGCAGAGCGTGGGGGCGGGCTGTCTCGGCACCGCGTACACCACCGCCAACGGCGTGCCGAACTTGATCTACGAGCTCGCCCTTGGCGGCGCGCTGACCAGCGCCATGGTCCCGGTGCTGGCCCGCTCGGCGGCCCGCTCGTGGACCGACCCCGGTGAGAAGGCGCGCGTCGCGCAGATCTCCTCGGCGCTGATGACCTGGGCCGTGGTCATCCTGCTGCCGGCCACCGCGATCATCGCCGCCGCGGCGGGCCCGATCGCGCGGGCGCTCATCCCGGCCAACCCGAACTCCGCGTGCAGCCGCGCCGACATGGTCAACGCGACGAGCCACATGCTGGTGATCTTCGCGCCCCAGATCCTGCTGTACGGCCTGTCGGTGGTGCTGTTCGGCCTGCTGAACGCGTACCGGCGGTTCACCGGCCCGGCGCTCGCGCCGGTGGCCGCGAACGTCGTGATGATCAGCTCCTACCTGGCCTTCGCCGCGCTGGACAAGAACGCCGCGCTGGCCAGGACGCCGCTGGCGGCCGAGCTGGTGCTGTCCATCGGCACCACGATGAACATCGGCACGCTGGTGCTCGTGGCGCTGCCGCCGGCCTGGCGGCTGCACCTGAGGTGGCGGCCGACGCTGAAGTTCCCTGTGGGAGTGATCCGCCAGGCCGGCGGCCTCGCGATGGTCGGCATTCTCGAGTTCGTCGCCCTCGACCTGTACGGCGTGGTCACGATCAACCTCGCCAACGGCCGCGGCGAGACCGGCGCCCTGGTCTTGTCCAACTACGTGCAGCTGGTGTTCACCTCGGTCTGCTCCGTGCTGCCGCTGGCGATCACGACGAGCGCGTTCCCGGTGCTCTCGGCGACCGATTCCGACGAGTTCGACCGGACCAGCGCGGGCTCCACGCGCGCGGTGGTGCTCATGTCGTGGCTGGGCACGGCCGCGATCGCGGCGGTCGCGGTGCCCGCCGCGAACATCCTCGCCAAGCAGTCCGACCAGGTCCCCGAGCTGATCCAGGCCTTCCTTATCGCCGCGCCGGGCGTGGCGGGCCTGGCGCTGATCACCCAGGCGTCGCGGGTGCTCTTCGCCCTCGGCAAGCTGAAGGTCGCGGCCATCGGCCTGTGTGCCAGCCCGGTGCTGCAGCTCGTGCTCAGCATCGTCATGGTCGAGTTCGTGCCGGCCCGGCTGGTCGTGGCCGCCCTGTCGGCGGCCAGCACGGTCGGGCAGCTGGCGGTGGCGATCCCGATGATGATCGCCGTCGGGCGGATCCGGGGCAAGGCGTCCACCGCGGGGATCGGGCGCGCGTCGCTGGCGGGCCTGGTGGCGGCC
>NZ_JBARCR010001147.1:0-3087 GCF_049794275.1 Trebonia sp. | reverse complement strand
CCGGTGCACGTGCTGACGACGCTGCCGGTCGCGGCCATGGCCGAGTACGACCGGCCGGTCGGGATCGGAGGGCTCGTCCTCGTGGACACCACCGTCCCGGTCGACGTGCCCGCCGTCGCCGCCCGGGTCCGCGCCTGCCTCGCAGGCGCGGACACCAGCGGGTTAGGGAATCAGCAGCAGCTTGCCGGTGGTGCGGCGGGCCGCCAGGTCCTCGTGCGCGCGGCGGGCGTCGGCGAGCGGGTACTCGCCGCCGATCCTGACGTCCAGTTCGCCCTTGGCGAGCCACTCGAACAGCTCGCCCGCCCGCCAGAGCAGCTCCGCGCGGTCGGCGACGTAATGCGCCAGGGTGGGCCTGGTGAGGAAGAGCGAGCCGGCGCTGTTCAGCCGCTGCGGATCGAACGGCGGGACCGGGCCGCTGGCCGCGCCGTAGAGCACCATCATGCCGCGCGGCCGCAGCGCGGCCAGGCTGGCCTCGAAGGTGGCCTGGCCCACGCCGTCGAAGACGACGGACGCGCCGCGCTCGCCGGAGAGCCGCCTGACCGCCTCGCCGAACTCGTCGTAGCTGGTTACGTGGTCGGCGCCCATCCGCTGCGCGAGCACGGCCTTCGCGGTGGTGGAGGCCGTGGCGACCACGACGCCGCCGCGCCGTTTGATCATCTGGGTGAGCAGCAGCCCGACCCCGCCGGCCGCGGCATGCACGACGGTGATGTTCCCCTCCTGGATGGGGAACGTGCTGTTGCACAGGTAGTGCGCGGTCATGCCCTGCAGCATCACGGCCGCGGCGATCTTGAGGTCGAAGCCGTGCGGCACCGGGACGGCGCTCGCCGCGGGCAGTGCGACCTGCTCGGCGTAGCTGCCGGGACCACCGGCCCACGCTACGGGGTCGCCTGCCGCGAACTCGGTGACGCCCTCCCCGACGGCGAGCACGGTGCCCGCGCCCTCGGCACCCGGGGTGTAGGGGGTCTGCGCCTTGTAGGCGCCGATGCCGGAGCGCTGGTAGATGTCCATGTAGTTGACCCCGGCGGCCGCCACCTTGGCGACGATCTCGCCGGGCTTCGGCTGCGGGTCGTCGCGCTCCCCGATCGCCAAGACCTCGGGCCCGCCGAGCTCCCTGACGATTATCGCTCGCATCACATCACGCCCCTTCGCGCTCGCTCACATACACCTATCACGCCGTCGCCGCGGCCACAGCAGGACCGCGCTGACGAGAGCAGGACGCGTCAGCGAGCGGTGCGCGGAGCCGGGACTGGTTACGGGTGGCGGTCGGGGTCCTGGACGACGGTGGCGGCCTCCTCGGCGGCTATGGCCGCGGGGGCCGCGGCCGGGGCGGCCGGGGCGTAGCGGGCCACCAGCTCGTCGTGGATCGCCTGCAGGTGGGAGATCTGGCCCGCGGACGGGTTAGCGGCGCCGGAGACCGGGACGGTCACGCCCGCCAGCACGTCGTCGGTGCGGGGGGTGGTCAGGGTCAGCACGTCGCCGAAGGCAGGGGCGGCGGCGTCCCTGGCGGTCAGCGACGGGACGTTCCAGCGCTGCTGGATGGTCTTGAGCACCGAGGTGTGATCGAGCGGCGTCGAGCCGGCCGGGACCCGGTAGACCGTGCCCGGCGCGATCAGCGGCGAGATGAGCAGCGTCGGCACCCGCACCCCGAACCTGTCGAAGCCGAAGCCGAACTCGGCCGCCGTGCTGTCCGGCGGGGTCGCGCCCCACGGCGGCGGGACGTGGTCGTAGCAGCCGCCGTGCTCGTCGTAGGTGAGCACGAACAGCGTCTGCGGCCAGCCGGGGCCGCCGCGCAGCGCCTCGTACGTGTCGTGGATCAGCTGCTCGCCGAGGGCCACGTCGTAGTTCGGGTGCTGGCTGTTGCCCGTCGAGGGCCAGCTCGGCTCCAGGAAGGTGTACGCGGGCAGCGTGCCGGCTGCCGCCGCGGCCTGGAAGTCGGTGAACAGCCCGAAATGGCTGGCGTCAGCGCTGGTGATGTCCGGGAAGTCGTACCTGGTCAGCGGCTGCCTGTCGTACCCGAAGATCCGCCAGCTGACCCCGGCCTTGGTGAGCGCGCCGAAGATGGACGGGCAGGTGTACGTCTTCGTGACGTCGTCCATGTGCCCCTGGCTGGTGGCCGCGATCGCGAACGCGCGGTTCGGCATCGTCTCGGTCGGCGCCGACGCGTACCAGTGGTCGCACACCGCGTAGCCGCGCGCCAGCGCGGACATCACCGGCAGCGCCTCAGGGGTGAAGCAGCCCATGATCATGTCGGCCGTGGTACCCGGCACGATCGTCCACTTGTCGTTGGTTTCCCAGGTGATCGTGTACGCGAAGTCCTTGACGAACCCCTGCATGGTGGCCGGGGTTCCCGACGCGGGAGGGTTGTCGCTGCCCCAGAGCTGGTTGTTGGTCGCCTTGTACCCCTCGCCGGGGTCGGCGCCCGGCATGAAGTAGGCGTTCGGCGTGGACGGCGTGATCTGGTAGACCCCGACCTGCTTGCCAGTGCTGTCCGGGCAGGACTCGTTGCCGGTGAGCCCCTCGAACGGCTGGCCGGACGGCGAGACGTTGCCGCTGCCGGCGTACAGGTAGCCGAGCATGTGGTCGAACGAGCGGTTCTCCAGCATCAGCACGACCACGTGATTCACCGCGGCGAGGTTGGTGCCGTCGGCCATGGAGCTCCCCTTACTGAGCGCGGGAGGCGGCTTTATGCGCCGCGGTCCGCGCTGCCTTGGCCACCCGCTTGTCCGGGTGGTATTTCCCGACATGGTTCAGCACGGCCACAGCGTCGGGATGAACGCCGCGCGACATCGCGTCGAACAGCGCCGCCTCGCCGCCCGCCGGGACGGCCTCATTGAAGGTGACGACCAGCTCATCCGGGTCGGGATACTCGTCGTCGCAGGCGAGCGCCAGCAGGTCGGTCGCCATCCAGGCGACCTCCGCTGGCGACGGTTCCAGCCCCGCCGGGCGCCCTGCTGACCCGTCGTCCTCCAGCATCGCCAGGGTGATCTTGGCGTAGCCGCTCATCGGCGGGACGTTCAGGCTGTCCCGCCAGGCCGGCGCGGCGGCCGCGCCGATGCGGGTGACCGCGGCCACCGCGAGCAGCCGGTC
>NZ_JBARCR010001146.1:0-3660 GCF_049794275.1 Trebonia sp. | reverse complement strand
CTGGTGCACCGGGACGCCGTCGAGACCGCCCTCGCCGCCGCGTACGCGGGCGACGATCTCGGCGGCGCGCACGCTGCCGTCGCCGCGGCCTCGGTCTACACCGTCGAGACCTGCGCCGAGGTAATCGCGGACCTGTTCAGGTACGGCGGCGGTCGCGTCCTGTCGCTGGCCAGCCCGCTGCAGCGCTACCTGCGCGACGCGCTCGCCGCCTGCCAGCACATCGGCGTCTCCGAGGAGAACTACGAACGCCTCGGCCGCCTCCGTCTGGCGCTCGCTGACCGCTGACCGCTGCCGGCTTCTTGCTGTTATCACAACCAAGACGCACCAGCCCGCCACTACACCGCATCCTCGTATCAGTTCCGGCCCTTTTCCGGGCACCTGAATCGTTTCAGAAGGGCCGGAAGTGATACGAAGATGGCCGCCACAGGTCGCGACTGGACGGATCTTGCTGTTATCGGCGTGTGGGACACGACAGCGGGATTTCTTGCTGTTATCAAGGAGCGGGGGTGGGAGCGGTAGAGGTCGGGGTCTAGGCGGGCGCGGCGGGCTGGACGGGCGCGCCGGCCGGTTCGGCGGCCGTTTCCGGGGCGCGGTAGCGGCGGAAGGCCGGGAGCGCCACGGCGAGCGCGAGCGCCGCGGCGATCGTCAGCAGGCCGCCGCTCAGCGCGCTGATCGCCGGCGAAGTCAGCGATCCGAGCACGCCCGACTCCAGCGACCCGAGCTGGCCGCCGCCAGCGCCGACCACGTAGTCCGCCGCGTTCACCCGGCCGCGGAACTCCACGGGGGTCACCGTCTGCACGATCACCTGGCGGAACACCACGGTGTACGTATCGGCCGCGCCCGCGATCGCCAGCGACAGCAGCGTCAGCCACAGCCACGGGGTGACCGCGAACACGGCGAACGACAAGCCCCAGACGCACACGGCCGCGATCATCGCCAGCCCGTACCGCGACACGTGCCGTACCGGCCCGGCCAGCACCGCGGTGAGCATGCCGCCCACGCCGATCGCGGCCGGCATCAGTCCGAGGATGCGCGGGTCGCCGCCGAACCGTTCGGCGTTGATCGCCGGGAACAGCGCGAGTGGCAGCGCGAAGAACGTCGCGCTCACGTCGGCGGCGAACGCGCCCGCGAGCACCTGGCTGCGCCGGATGAAGGACAGTCCCTCGCGGGTAAGCGCCAGCTTGCCGCGCGCCTTGTCCCTGGTTCCCGGCGCGCGCATGGCGGGGAGCCGGCCGACGCCGTAGAAGGATCCCGCGAACGTGATCGCGTCGACGAGGTAGCAGCCCTTCACCCCGACCGCGCCCGCGATCACGCCGGCCAGCGCGGGACCGGCGATCAGCGTCGTCTGGAAGACGATCCGGTTCAGCGCCATCGCCGTCGGCAGCTGTCCGGGCCTGACGAGGCTGGGGATGAACGTGGTGCGCGCGGGCGCGCTGATCGCGCCGATCGCGCTGGAGGCCGCCTCCAGCCCGTACAGCAGCCACACCCCGGCGGGGCCAGGGCCGGCCAGCGCCTGGATGAAGAGCAGCACGGAGACCGCCGTCTGGCAGGTGGTCATGGCCAGCACGAGCTTGCGGCGGTCCACGGTGTCGGCGAGCGACCCGCCAGGCAGCGCGATGATCAGCATCGGGACCAGCGTCGCCACGCCGAGCCCGCCCACCGCCGCCGTCGAGTGGGTCATGTCGTACACCTGCAGGGTGAGCGCGAAGTTCGTCATCGCGCTGCCGGCCTGCGACAGCATGGAGCCGAGCCACAGGCGGCGGAACGCCGGGTACTCCCGCAGCGGCGTGATGTCGGTGAGCAGCTTCACCCCGCCACTATAACAGTGCTTATATAAGTGCTGTCAAAGCGCTGTCATATCTGTTAGGATGAGTGCCATGCACGACCCAACCGAGGAAAGCCGCTGGCGGCCGGTGTTCCGGGTGCTGTCCGGGATAGACGACGAGATCGCCCGCGTCTACGCCGAGAACGGCATCCCCGACCTCAAGCCGACCTGGGCGATGGAGATCATCCGGCTGCACGTTCGCGGCCCGATGACGATCGCGGAGCTCGCCAGATCCGTAGAGCGCACGCACTCCGCGATGAGTCAGAAGGTGGCGGCCATGCGGGCCGCCGGGTGGCTCGAGACCTCCCCAGGCCCCGACGCGCGCAGCAAGAAGGTGTCGCTCACCCCCAAGGCCGAACGGATCGCCGCCAAGCTCGCCGCCGAATGGCGGGCCACCGAGGCGTCTATCACCGAGCTCGAGGCGGAGATTCCCTATCCGCTCACCCGCGTCGCGGACGACATCGCCGCGGCGCTCGCCCGGCAGAGCTTCCACGACCGGATCGCGGAGAAGCTCGCGCGGGATCCCGCCTGGGCGGACGGGTGACTATAGACAGATAACCGGCAGGCGGGAGACGATCGAGCGGTGCTGAGCGGGCTTGAGGGCAAAGTGGCGGTCGTGACCGGTGGTGCGGGCGGGATCGGGTCCGCGACCGCGCGGCGGCTGTCCGCGGAGGGCTGCCGGGTTGTCGTCGTCGACCTCGACGGCGAGGCGGCGCGCGCGGTCGCGGCGGAACTGCCGGGCGAAAGCGCCTCGGTACGAGCCGACGTCGCCACCGACGAGGGTGTGGCGGAGTACCTGGACGTAGCCACGCGTACGTTCGGAAAAATTGATTTTCACCACCTCAACGCGGGGATTCCCGGGCCGCCCGGCGGATTCCCCGAGCTCGACCCCGCCGACTTCGACCGGGTCATGGCGGTCAACGTGCGCGGCGTCTTCCTCGGGCTGCGCGGCGCGTTCCTGCGGTACCGCGAGCAGCGGACGGCCGGCAGCGTCGTGCTCACCGCCTCGATCGCGAGCCTGCGCGGCAGCGCCGACCTGATCGCGTACCACACGTCCAAGCACGCGGTGCTCGGGCTGCTGCGCGGCGCGGCGATGTACGGCGGGCCGCTCGGGATACGGGTGAACGCGGTCGCGCCGGGGATCGTGCCGACCGACCTGTTCTCCGCCGCGGGACGGGCGGACATGGTGCGGCGGGCCGCGACGGCGCCGCTGCGGCGGGCCGGGACGACCGACGAGATCGCGTCTGTCGTAGCGTTTCTGCTGAGCGACGAGTCGGCGTACATGACCGGCGAGGTGGTATCGGTGGACGGCGGCTCGTCGATCGTGAGCACGGTACGGCCGTCCGGCGGCGCCGGCGCGTGGGACTTCGCCGCGCTGGACGCGCGGACATACGGCGAGGAGGAGTAAGCCAGGTGGCACCGTCAGAGATTGGCTTCGTCGGGCTCGGCAACATGGGCATGGCGATGGCGCGGCGGCTTCCCGCGGCCGGGTACCAGGTCGTCGGCTACGACGCGTCGGCCGAGATCATGCGGGAAATCGCCGGGGTGGACGGGTTCACCCCCGCGCCAGGGATCACCGGGCTCGGCACCGACGTGGTCATGCTCTGCCTGCCCGACTCCGACGTGGTCGAGCACGTGCTGCTCGCCGAGGGGCTGCTCGACAGCGTGCCGGCGGGCGGCATGGTCATCGACATGAGCTCTTCTGACCCGGCGCGGACGCGGGCGCTCGCGGCGCGGGCCGACGAGGTGGACGTGACGCTGATCGACGCGCCGGTGTCCGGCGGCGTGTCCGGGGCGCGGGCCGGCACGCTCACGATCATGGTCGGCGGGCCGCC
>NZ_JBARCR010001145.1:0-3142 GCF_049794275.1 Trebonia sp. | reverse complement strand
GCGTCGTCGTGTAGACGCGCGTGCACACGCCGCGGCGCTGCGGGCTCTCCTTGAGCGCCGGCGTCTTGTTCTTCGCTACCTTGTCCTGGCGGCCCTTGCGGACCAGCTGCTGGATCGTGGGCAACCGAGTCTCCGTCTTTTCCGTCGTGTTCCTGTGTAAAGCTTGTGTCCGCTGCGTACTCGCCCGGACCATGGGCCCGCAAGCGAGACTAGAAATCGTCGGTTTCCCGGCGTTTTCCACCCGTTTGACCTGCGGCTTTCCTCTCGCCTCCGACCCCCGAGGTCGGGTGTGTCGCGGTCGGCCTCTGGCCGACGGCTCAACACCGCCTTGGGTCGGCAGCCCACATCAATCTGGACTGCGGAGGAAGAGTCCACGCGGCCAGCCGCGCAGCCACCCGTATCCGGTCCGAAGGACCACGTCTCGCTGACTGCTGGCACGCAGGCACCCGCACGGTCACGGGCACGAATGTAAAAGGTACCACCCGTATGCCCGCTGGCCAAATTGGATCTGGCTGTTCGCGCGGCTTTCCGTGAGCTATTTTAACCGCTCTCCGAGCCGCGCGCGGACCTACGCGCTAACTGACACCGTTGCTAACAGGATCCCGCGCCATTTCATTCCGCAACGCGCGCCCGAAGGGGGTCGATGGGCCATCGACCACCATAGAAGGGGGACGATGGCCCATCGACCGCCATCATGGACAGAGCAACGCGGCGCCTGGAGACACCACGGGCCCGTTCGGGATAACAGGGAACACCGGCCACACGGCGAGCGGCCGGTTCCCAGGGAAGGGAACCGGCCGCCCAGCAGTGGCATTACCGGTTGTAGGAGCCGAAGTCGTACTCCTCAAGCGGCACCGCCTCGCCGGAGCCCTGGCCGAAGGCGTAGTTGTCCGCCTCCTGGTAGGACGCCGCCGGGTAGGCGGACGAGCGCGCGTCGTCGGTGGGCTCGACCCGGATGTTCCGGTACACCTGCATGCCGGTGCCGGCCGGGATGAGCTTGCCGATGATCACGTTCTCCTTGAGGCCGAGCAGCGAGTCCGACTTGGCGTGGATCGCCGCGTCGGTGAGCACCCGCGTGGTCTCCTGGAAGGAGGCCGCCGACAGCCACGACTCGGTGGCCAGCGACGCCTTGGTGATACCCATGAGCACCGGGCGGCCAGAGGCCGGGGTGCCGCCGTCGTTCACCACGGCGCGGTTCATGTTCTCGAACCGCGGCCGCTCCACGAGCTCGCCGGGGAGCAGCTCGGTGTCTCCGGACTCCAGGACGTTCACCCGCTTGAGCATCTGGCGGATGATGATCTCGATGTGCTTGTCGTGGATCGACACGCCCTGGGAGCGGTAGACCTCCTGCACCTCGGCCACCAGGTGCTGCTGCACCGCGCGCGAGCCGAGGATGCGCAGCACCTCGTGCGGGTTGACGGCGCCGGCGATGAGCTGCTGGCCCACCGTGACGCGCCCGTCGTCCTGCACGAGCAGCCGGGACCGCATCGGGACCTGGTAGGCGATCTCTTCGCCACCATCGTCGGGGACGATGATGATCTTCCTGGTCTTCTCCGTCTCCTCGATCTTGACCCGGCCCTCGACCTCGCTGATCGGGGCCATGCCCTTGGGGATACGGGCCTCGAACAGCTCCTGGATACGGGGCAGGCCGTGCGTGATGTCCGCGCCGGCGACACCGCCGGTGTGGAACGTACGCATGGTCAGCTGGGTACCGGGCTCACCGATGGACTGCGCGGCCACGATGCCGACAGCCTCGCCCACGTCCACCCGCTTGCCTGAAGCCAGCGAGCGGCCGTAGCACTTGGCGCAGACACCGATCTTCGCCTCGCAGACCAGGACGTTGTGCACCCTGATCTGCTCGATGCCCGCCTCTACGAGACGGTCGATCATCGTGTCTGTGGTGTCCTCGCCGACCTGACCGACAACCGTGCCATCCACCTCGATGTCCTCGGCGAGGCTACGCCCGGTGCCGGTGTTCTCGACGTTCGGCAGCTTCCGCAGGGTGCCGTCGGCGCCCCGCTCGGCGATCTGCATCACGAACCGGCGGTCCGTCCCGCAGTCCTCCTCGCGGACGATGACGTCCTGCGCCACGTCCACCAGACGCCGGGTCAGGTACCCGGAGTCCGCGGTCCGCAGCGCGGTGTCGGCCAGGCCCTTGCGGGCGCCGTGCGTGGAGATGAAGTACTCCAGCACGGTCAGGCCCTCGCGGAACGAGGACTTGATCGGCCGCGGGATCGTCTCACCCTTCGGGTTCGACACCAGCCCGCGCATGCCGGCGATCTGCCGGACCTGCATCGGGTTACCGCGGGCGCCGGAGTTGACCATCATCCACACCGGGTTGGTGGCCGGGAACGCGTTCTCCATGTCCTGGGCGACCTCGGCGGTCGCGTGCGTCCAGATCTCGATGAGCTCCTGACGGCGCTCGTCGTCGGTGATCAGGCCGCGATCGTACTCGCGCTGCACCTTGTCGGCGCGGCGCTCGTAGTTCTCCAGGATCTGCGCCTTGTTCGGCGGGGCAACAACGTCCTCGATTCCGATTGTCACGCCCGCGCGGGTCGCCCAGTGGAATCCTGCGTCCTTGAGGTTGTCCAGCGCCTCGGCGACGTGGACCTTCGGGTACTGCTCGGCGAGCGCGTTGACGATGCCGGTGAGCTGCCTCTTGCCCACCTCGTAGTTGACGAACGGGAAGTCGTCGGGCAGCGCCTCGTTGAAGATGCACCGGCCCAGCGTGGTCTCCATCCGCAGCGGCTGGCCAGCCTGCCAGTCCTCGGGGACCTCGGTACCCGGCGGCGGCACGACGCTCTCCAGCCGGATCTTGATCCGCGCCTGCAGGTCGAGCTCGTTCCTGTCGTAGGCCATCAGGGCCTCCGCCAGGCTGGTGAACGCGCGCCCGGTGCCGATCACGCCCTCGTCCTCTCGCGTCAGGCAGAACAGCCCGATCACCATGTCCTGGGTAGGCATGGTCACCGGCTTGCCGTCGGCAGGCTTGAGGATGTTGTTCGTGGACAGCATCAGGATCCGCGCCTCGGCCTGCGCCTCGGCGGACAGCGGCAGGTGCACCGCCATCTGGTCGCCGTCGAAGTCCGCGTTGAACGCGGTGCAGACCAGCGGGTGGATCTGGATCGCCTTGCCCTCGACCAGC
>NZ_JBARCR010001144.1:0-3544 GCF_049794275.1 Trebonia sp. | reverse complement strand
GGGCGGAGCTGTTCGAGCTGGTGGCCCGGGCTCAGGCGGCCGGCCTCGATCCCGAACTCGAGCTGCGCGCGGCCGCCCGCCGCTACGCCGACCAGGTCCGCCGCTGGGAACGGGACCGGGCGGAGGTGGACCAGGCAGGTGAGTGAGGCGGCCCCGTCCCGGCGTGGCCGGTGCCGAGCCCCGCCAGGGCTCCACTAGGCTCCAATATTGACAAAAGTCAGCCGAGCTAGGAGTCGTCGTGGCCTCGATCGAGGCGGTGCATGCCAGGCAGATTCTGGATTCCCGCGGAAACCCCACCCTCGAAGTCGAGGTCGCTCTCGACGATGGCTCGCTGGGCCGCGCCGCTGCCCCGAGCGGGGCGTCCACCGGCGCCTTTGAGGCGGTGGAACTGCGCGATGGCGGGGACGAGTACGGCGGCAAGGGGGTCGCCCGGGCCGTCCAGGGCATCATCGACGAGATCCAGCCCGAACTGCTCGGCTACGACGCCGATGATCAGCGCCTGATCGACCAGGCCATGATCGACCTGGACCGGACTCCGGACAAGTCCCGGCTGGGCGCGAACGCGGTCACCGGCGTGAGCATGGCGGTGGCCAAGGCCGCCGCGCAGTCCGCCGGCCTGCCGCTGTTCCGCTACCTGGGCGGCCCCAACGCGTACCTGCTGCCGGTGCCGATGATGAACATCCTCAACGGCGGGGCGCACGCGGACTCGAACGTCGACATCCAGGAGTTCATGATCGCGCCGATCGGCGCGCCGACGTTCGCCGAGGCGGTGCGCTGGGGCGCGGAGACCTACCACGCGCTCAAGTCGGTGCTCAAGCAGCACGGCCTGAACACCGGCGTCGGTGACGAGGGCGGGTTCGCGCCCGACCTGGAGCACAACAGGGCCGCGCTCGACCTGATCATCGAAGCGATCGGCAAGGCCGGGTACGCACCCGGCCGGGACATCGCGCTCGCGATCGACGCCGCGGCGACGGAGTTCTACCACGACGGCGCCTACCAGTTCGAGGGCAAGCCGCAGAGCTCGGCAGAGATGACCGCGATCTACCTCGACTGGCTGGCCAATTACCCGCTGGTGTCGGTCGAGGACCCGCTGGCCGAAGAGGACTGGGCCGGCTGGCAGGCCTTCACCGCCGCGGCAGGCGACCGGGTCCAGGTGGTCGGCGACGACATTTTCGTGACGAACCCGGAGCGGATCCGCCGCGGCATCGCCGAGAAGTCCGCCAACAGCCTGCTGGTGAAGGTCAACCAGATCGGCACCGTGACCGAGACCTCCGAGGCGGTGAGCCTCGCGCAGCGCGCCGGATTCACCTGCATGATCAGCCACCGCTCCGGCGAGACCGACGACACGTTCATCGCCGACCTCGCGGTCGCGACGAACGCGGGCCAGATCTAGACCGGCGCCCCGGCGCGCGGCGAGCGGGTGGCGAAGTACAACCAGCTGCTGCGCATCGAAGAGCTGCTCGCCGACGCGGCGAGCTACGCCGGCGCCGCCGCGTTCCCGAGGTTCACCGCCGCTTGATGTCGCAGCCGACAGGGGAGACGTCAGCCCACCTCGATGGGGGGGCGCACCCCATACCCCCCGCGCACGCTGCCGCATTGGTCGCGGCCGCGCGGTCGACGCGGCTGACCGGGCGCGCCGCGGTGCTGGCCGTGGTGATCTGCGCGATCGCGCTGAGCCTGGCCTACCCCGTCAGGGAGTACATCGCCCAGCGGCAGCAGGTGGACCAGCTGCTCGCCCAGCAGCAGACCCTGTCGGCGCAGGTGCAGGCGCTGCAGCAGCAGGACACGAAGCTGACTCAGACCTGGTACATCGAGCAGCAGGCCCGCGCGCAGCTGCACATGTGCTTCCCCGACGAGCAGTGCTACGAGGTAATCTCCGGGCGGCCGCCGCGGTCGCCGGCCAGCAGCAAGCAGGCGGCGTCCGACCCCTGGTACGACAAGCTGCTGCAGTCGGTCAAGCACGCGGACGCCAAGCCGGGCAAGTGACACAGCCAAAGCACATGACACAGCAAAGCCGATGATCAACCCCAAGGACGCGGCGGCCGTCGCCGCCCAGCTCGGACGTGCCCCGCGCGGCCTGCGATCGGTTGCCCACCGCTGTCCGTGCGGGCTGCCCGACGTGGTGGAGACGGCGCCCCGGCTACCGGACGGTACCCCGTTCCCGACGCTGTACTACCTGACCTGCCCGCGCGCCGCGGCCGCGGTGAGCGGCCTGGAAGCGGCGGGCCTGATGCGGGAGATGACCGCACGGCTGGCCGACGAGCGGCTCAAGGCGGAGTACGAGCACGCCCACCGCGACTACCTGGCGCGCCGCGACGACGCGGCCAGCAGGTCCGGCGTCGAGCCGCTGCCGCCGGGGACGCAGAGCGCCGGCGGCATGCCGGACCGGGTGAAGTGCCTGCACGCGCTCGTGGCGCACGAGCTCGCCGCGCCGGGCACGAACCCCTTCGGCCGCGAGGCGCTCGCCGCGGCGGGTCGCTGGTGGTCCCGCGGTCCGTGCGTGACCGTCGCCGCCGGGGAGGAAGAATGAGGAGGCGGGTGGCCGCTGTCGACTGCGGCACGAACTCCATCCGGCTGCTGATCGCGGATATCGATCCAGAACGTACGGTGCTGACTGATATAGCCCGCGAGATGCGCATCGTGCGGCTGGGCGAAGGGGTGGACAGGACCGGACGGCTCTCGCAGGCCGCGCTGGGCAGGACGATCGGCGCGCTGCGCGAGTACGCGGAGCTCATCGGCCAGGCGTCGCCCGTTGCCGTCCGGATGGTAGCGACCAGCGCCACGCGGGACGCCGAGAACGCGCAGGAGTTCACCGGCCGGGTGAAAGAGGTGCTCGGCGTCGCGCCGGAGGTGGTGACCGGCGACGAAGAGGCCCGGCTGTCCTTCACCGGCGCGACCAGGGAACTGTCCGGCACCCCGGCGCCCTACCTGGTCACTGACATCGGGGGCGGCTCAACGGAGTTCGTCCTCGGCGGACCTGAGGGAGTCAGCGGCGCCCGTTCGGTGAATATCGGCTGCGTCCGGATGACCGAGCGGCACCTGCACGGCGACCCGCCGGCGCACGCCGAGATCGCCGCCGCCACCGCGGACATCGACAGCGCCCTCGACCTGGTCGCCGTCAGCATCCCGGCCGGGGAGGCGCGCACCCTCGTGGGCCTGGCCGGGTCGGTCACCACGGTCGGCGGGATTGCACTCGGCCTGCAGCGGTACGACTCGGAGCGGATCCACCACTCCAGGGTCCCGGCGGCGCGTGTGCACGAGATCGCGACGGCGCTGCTCGGGCAGACCCGCGCCGAGCGCGCGGCGATCGGGGTCATGCACCCCGGCCGGGTCGACGTGATCGGCGCGGGCGCCCTCGTGCTTGACCGGATCATGATCAGGTTCGGTTTCGCCGAAGTCCTGGTCAGCGAGCACGACATTCTCGACGGCATCGCATGGTCGCTGGTCCTGTAGCGCCGGGCACCGGCTGGCCTGGCGACCCGGCGACCGCGGCGACCCCCGTCGCGGACAGCGCGGAGCAGGTGCGCGAGCTGGCGTCCGGCGC
>NZ_JBARCR010001143.1:0-2878 GCF_049794275.1 Trebonia sp. | reverse complement strand
AGGCTGGCCCCGGATCGGCGGAAAGCGTACAGCGGCCCGCCCAGATCGGCCGACTCCTGCCCAGGCCGCGCCGTCACGGCAAGCACGCGAACCGCGCTGGGCAGCGAGTCGAGCGTGAAAGCGCGGGCGACCTCCGGGTGAGTGGTGGCTTCGATCGTCATCGGGTGCTCCTCAGTGGCTCATCTCTCGGTGCGTGCCGGCCGCCCAAACACGGAAGGCCGGCTGCCACCAACCCTCGCCCTCACTCGTGAGACCGCTGTGCAGCCGTTATGGAGATCCGATGGAGGCGGCGGCACCTTCGGCGACATCGCCACGGCGCTCGGCCTGCGGCCGGCGCTGGAGTCGGAGCTCAGGCCGTTACCTCGGCGGCGTCCGGCCGGCCAGTTCGTAGGCGAGGTACCAGCCGTTGACGGTGCCGACACCGTCGACCAGGCTGTAGCCGGCCTGCGCCTTGAAGCCATGCAGCGTGTAGGTCTTCACGGGCGTGCCCTGGGTGAAGGTCACGGTGTTGTTGCCCGAAGTGACGGGCACTATGCCGGGGGCCCGCTCGGCCGACAGCCAGTACAGCGTCGGGTTGATGAGGCCGAGGGGGTGGCCGGCGACCTGGTCGGCGAGCGCCACGATGCCGGCGAATTCCGGCGTCGACTCGCTGGTGCCGCAGGACGGGTACCAGCCGGCCGGGGTGCCCTGTTGCGGGAAGCTCTGGTAGGTGAACACCGGGCTGGTGCAGGCACCGTTCATCGAGACGTCCGGCACCCCGCGCGCGCTGCCCACCACGTTCTTGACCCCGTCCTGGTAGAACGGGCGGGAGAAGAGCACCGACAGGCCGCCGCCGGTGGCGTACGGGACCGTGCCGTCGCCGAGGTGGGGGTTGTAGGTGTCGTTCCACGCCACCGACGTGTACGTGTTGCCCTTGCCTGCCACCAGTTCGGTGCCGCCCACGCCGGTCACCAGCGGGTCGCTGTCCGGCCAGGATGTCACCCGGTGGGTGTAGTAGGTCTCTTGGTCGAGTCCCACGTCGGCCACGCCGCTGTCACCGGAGGCGGCCAGGACGGTCGGGCCGTCTTCCTCCTGCGCCGCCTGAACGTAGGCGCTGCGCAGGTGATAGCGGTTGATCTGCCCGAGACCGGTGAACGTCTGCTCGGTAGCGCTGAAGCTCTGGCTGATCACGCCGCCGAGGTGGTGCTTGACTACGTAGTTCTCGGCCTCGACGATCTGCGGGAAGCCGGTCACGCCCTCGGTCTCCGACACGGGGGTCTCGACCAGCAGGATGTTCGCGCCGGGCGCGATCGAGTGCGCGTACTCCACGTCGAGCGTGGTCTCGCCGCCCCAGCCGGTCATGTCGGAGTTGTCGGGGTTCCACTTCGGTATCGTCCCGGCCGGAGTGATGATCTTGATCGACGGCGGGGCGGGCAGCTTGAATTGCCGGTCGAAGACGGCGAGGTCCTTCTTGATCGTCGGCGAGCCGAACGAGTCGACGATCACGATCGTCTGGCCCTTGCCCGTGATGCCGTGCCTGTACAGCGGGGCGAGGTTGTACGCCGTCTCCACCTGCTGTGGCGTGATGCAGTGGTAGAAGCCGAGCGCCACGCAGTTCGCCTGCGATGGCGCCGGCATGCCGGCCATCGGGTGGATCACGCCGGGCTTGATGACGATCGTCGGCGTGCCCGCCGCGGCCGACGCGGCCGACTTGGTAACGGCGGATCCCGCTGGCGCGGCGGCGGCGATCACGCCAAGAGCGAGCGCAGTGGCGCCCACAGCCAGCCCGGTAACTTTCCCTTTGCGCACGTGTCCTCCGGGCCGGCTAAGAAATTGACACATCGACCATCGAATAGACACATATCACATCAGATAACAAAGGGGAATGTGCTCGACCTCTCCGGACGCTAGCGGCCAGCGACGGTGAGCAGCTCGCGCACCGCGCCCCGTGACGCATCAGCGACACCACCTATGGTGGTGTATGATGTGGTGTATGAAGCGGACCAACATCTACCTCGCTGAAGGCCAGGCCGCAGCACTGGACCGGGTAGCGGAGGCAGAGGGCGTTTCCCGGGCTGAGCTGATCCGTGAGCTGATCGACCGCGCGATCGGCGGACATCCCGGTGCCGATCTCGCGGCCGATCTTGCCGCGATCAACGATTCCTTCGGGATCATCGCGGGGCAGGAGGCATTCTCCCGCGCCCGAGACCACCGCATGGATTACCTGGACCGGCTGGCCGACGCGTGATCCTGGTCGACAGCGACGTCCTCATCGAGCACCTGCGGGGCAAGACCGCGGCCCGAGACTGGCTCGTGGACGTGCGACAGTCCTCCGGGCCGCTGGCGATCAGCGTCGTTAGCCTGACCGAGATCGCGGGCGGGATGCGTCCGCCGGAACGCCGCGAGGTCATGCGACTGCTCGGCAGCATGCAGCGATTCGAGGTCACGGAACAAGTGGCGTGGCGAGCGGCGACGCTCATGCAGGAGTACCGCCGGTCCCATTCCGGTATCGGCCTCGGAGATTACCTAATCGCCGCGACCGCACTCACCGAAGGACTGGAACTCGCCACGCTGAACGTCCGGCACTATCCCATGTTTCCCGAACTCGCGCGCCCCTTCTGATCGTGCCCGGCGAGAGCTGTTGGCGGGACCTGGATAAGCGGTAGGCGAGGTGTGCTAGCGGTCTTGAGCGCTGCTGTCCGCTGGCGCGTGAGCCGCCGCCGCAGGTGGGCGGTGCCGGGCGTGGCGTAGATGTCGGCTTCGCGTTGTGGTGTGCGGCGGCGTTCGGCCAGGTGCAGCAGGTCCACGGCGGCCAGCACGGCCAGCGATGCGGCCAGCCAGATGCCCAGCACGAGCAGCGGATGGGCCAGGTCGCTGCCGGGCAGGTAGACCACGTCGC
>NZ_JBARCR010001142.1:0-5227 GCF_049794275.1 Trebonia sp. | reverse complement strand
CGCAGCCACTGGGCACGGTTGCGCGCCTCGTCGCGCGCCTGCTTTGCCTGGTCGCGCGCTTGCCGCGCCGCGTCGCGGACCTGCCGGGCCTGCACCCACGCGGCCTCCTTGGCCTGCCTCGCCTGCTCGCGGCCGGCATCCCTGGCCTCCTCGCGGCCGCTGGCGGCCTCGTCCTCGCGAGATTCCCGCTCGGTGCGGCGCACCTCCCTGGCGGCCCAGGTCAGCTCCTCCCGCAGGTTGCGGACCGTTTCCCTGACGTCCTCGCGCACCTCGCGGACGATGTCGCTGACCGACGCCGACAGCTCCTCCTCGAGCTCGTCGAGCTCGTCGCCGCGGTTGCGCAGCTCCTCGCGCCCCGCCTCGGTGATCCGGTAGACCTTGCGGCCGTTCTCTTCGTCGTGGGTGACCAGGCCTTCTTCTTCCAGCCTCGCCAGCCTGGGGTAGATCGTGCCGGGCGACGGGGCGTAGACGCCCATGAACCGGTCGCGCAGCAGCCGGATGACCTCGTAGCCGTGCCTCGGCTCCTCGTCCAGCAGTCGCAGCAGGTACAGCCGCAGCCGTCCATGACGGAATACCGGGCTCATTGGGTCTCGCTTTCCATTTCCGCCTCCGCGCGAGGTGTCTCCGTGCGCGGAGTAGTACGGCGCTGAGAGCGCCGCAGCAGCGTGACAGCGCCTGACACGCTGGTTACAGATACGCTTCCTGATCCGTCGCCTACGTTACCGCTTACGGTATGTGACCAATACGGTGTGGCGGCGCGCAATGAATCGAATTCGCTGCGAACGTTCCCCCCGGTGGAGCGCAGCCGGACCGCGGCGTCGCTGTCCGCGGGCAGGCGCACTGTGACGGCACCGGAGACCGTGCCGATCCGCACGTCGCCATTGTCTGCCAGCGTGACGTCGGCGGAGATCTGCCCGCTCACGTTCTCCGCCTCGAGCAGGGCGAGCGCCCCGTCGGCCAGCGTCAGGCCGCCTGACACGGACTTGAAGCGGACCGCGCCGTCCACGTCCCGGCCTTCCAGCGCGCCCGATACGGTTTCGGCCTGCACATCGCCCGTCACGCCGTCGAGCGTGATCTCGCCGGACACGCCCTTGACCGACGCGCCGGCGCTGAGCCCGCAGACGACCGCCGAGGCGCTGACCACGCCCAGCTGGACCGGGCAGTCGGCCGGCACCGTCACGGTGACCGCCGCGGTGTCGTGCAGCGGATTGAGCCAGTCGAGCAGCCGCTCCCAGGAGAGCTTCTCGTAGTCGTACGCGATCGTCAGCGTGCCGTTGTCTTCCTGGCCGATCTGCAGCGGCCGGCCGCTGATTTCGCTGACCACTACCGACGGCCTGTCGCCGGTAGCCATCACCGCGACCGACCCGGCGATCAGCCGCACCCGCAGCGCGGTCACCGCGTCGAAGTCGAGACTCGCCGGCGCGTCAACGGTCCAGTGCGGCATGACACATCCTCCCAGGCGCTACCACTGTCTCCCCCATACGATATGTCGCAGACCCGGGAAGTCAAGATGTATCGCGTTTGCGAAACGCCTGGGAGGCGCCACGAGGCCGTTCTGGATAAGGGATTTGCTCTTATTCCTCGCCTGCGGAGTCGTCGTCGTCCGGCTCGGAGTCGGCATCCAGCCGCGCCAGCCAGGACGCGAGCCGGTCCACCGCCGTCTCGAACTCCGGATTGAGGTCCACGAAATCCCGGAGCCGCTCGGCGAGCCAGGTCATGCTGACCCGCTCGTCGCCGCGACGGTCGTCGAGTTCCTCGATTCCGGCGTCGGTGAAGTACATCGCTAGCCCTCCGCCGGGATAGCCGTTTCGATCAGCTCGCGGTGCGAGGCCGCGTGCACCTTGGCCGAGCCAGCCGCGGGCGCCGAGCTCGCGGGCAGCGAGATCACGGACAGCGGCCGGCCGAGCAGCTCAGGCAGCCGCAGCGCCATCCGCGGCCAGGCGCCCATGTTCGACGGCTCCTCCTGCACCCAGACCAGTTCGGCATCGGCCGGGTACCGGGACAGTTCGGCGCGCAGCTCGTCGTGCGGGATCGGGTAGAGCCGCTCGAAGCGGACGATCGCGGTGCTGGTCGCGTTGACCTTCGAACGGCGGTCGGCCAGGTCGTAGTACACCTTGCCGGTGCACAGCACCACGCGGCGCACCCCACTGCCGTCGAACTCCGGCGGCTCGCCGATCAGCGGCTCGAACGAGCCGGACGTGAAGTCGGTGACCGCGGAGGTCGCCGCCTTCAGCCGCAGCATCGACTTCGGCGTGAACACGATCAGCGGCTTGTGCCGGCCGGAGAGCGCCTGCCAGCGCAGCAGGTGGAAGTAGCTGGCCGGGGTGGACGGCATCGCGACCGTCATGTTGTCCTCGGCGCACAGGGACAGGAACCGCTCCACCCGGGCGGAGGAGTGGTCCGGGCCCTGGCCTTCGTAGCCGTGCGGCAGCAGCAGCACGACGCCGGACCGCTGGCCCCACTTCTGCTCTCCGGAGCTGATGAACTCGTCGATGATGGTCTGCGCGCCGTTCATGAAGTCGCCGAACTGCGCCTCCCACAGCACGAGCGCCTCAGGGCGGGCCACGGAGTAGCCGTACTCGAAGCCCATCGCGGCGAACTCAGACAGCAGCGAGTCGTAGACGAGGAACCGCGCCTGGCCGTTGTCCAGCTTCTTGAGCGGGGTGTACTCCTCGCCGGTGCGCCGGTCGACGAGCACCGCGTGCCGCTGGCCGAACGTGCCGCGCCTGCTGTCCTGGCCGACCAGCCGCACCGGGCGGCCGTCCTGGAGCAGCGAGCCGAAGGCGAGCAGCTCGCCGGTGGCCCAGTCGATGCTGTCGTCGGTGACCATCGCGGCGCGGCGTTCCAGTTGCGGCTTCAGCCGCGGGTGCACGGTGAAGCCGTCCGGCACGGTCAGCTGGGTCTCGATGACCTGCTTGACCGCGTCGCCGGTGATCGCGGTCGGCACCGCCCGGTGGTTGACCGGGCGCTCCTCCTGCTCGCGCGGCAGCACGGTGCCGGGCTGCGGCGGGAGCTCGTTTGCCTCGCGGGTCTCCGTGAACGCGCGCTCGAGCTGCTGCTGGTAGTGGCGGAGCGCCGCCTCGGCCTCCTCCATCGTGATGTCACCGCGGGCGATCAGCGACTCGGTGTAGAGCTTGCGCACCGAGCGCTTCGCCTCGATCAGGTCGTACATCAGCGGCTGGGTGAAGCTCGGGTTGTCGGCCTCGTTGTGCCCGCGGCGGCGGTAGCAGACCATGTCGATCACGACGTCCTTGCGGAAGGTCTGCCGGTACACGTAGGCGAGCCGGCCGACCCGCACCACCGCCTCCGGGTCGTCCCCGTTGACGTGGAAGATCGGTGCCTGGATCATCCGCGCCACGTCGGTGGCGTAGACGCTGGACCGCGAGTACTGCGGCGCGGTCGTGAAGCCGACCTGGTTGTTCACCACGATGTGCACGGTGCCGCCGGTGCGGTAGCCGCGCAGCTGGCTGAGGTTGAGGGTCTCGGCGACCACGCCCTGGCCCGCGAACGCCGCGTCACCGTGCACGAGCACCGGCAGCACCGTGAAGCCGGGCTCGCCCTTGTCGAGGACGTCCTGCTTGGCGCGGACCACGCCCTCCATCACCGGGTCGCCCGCCTCCAGGTGGCTGGGGTTGGCGACCAGCGACGTGCGGATCTTGCTGCCGGTGACGGCGGTGAACGTGCCCTCCGCGCCCAGGTGGTACTTCACGTCGCCGGAGCCCTGGGTGGACTTGGGGTCGAGGTTGCCCTCGAACTCCTTGAAGATCTGCCCGTAAGACTTGCCGACGATGTTGGCGAGCACGTTCAGCCGGCCGCGGTGGGCCATGCCGAGGACGGCCTCGTCGAGGCGCTGCTCCGCCGCTTCGCTGATCACCGCGTCGATCAGCGGGATCAGCGACTCGGCGCCCTCCAGGGAGAACCGGCGCTGGCCGACGAACTTGGTCTGCAGGAAGTTCTCGAACGCCTCGGCCACGTTCAGCCGGGACAGGATGCGGATCTGCTCGTCGTGCCCGGGCCTCTCATGCGGCACCTCGATATGCGCCTGGATCCACTTGCGCTCGTCGGGATCCTGGATGTGCATGTACTCGATGCCGACCGTCCGGCAGTAGGAGTCCCGCAGCACGCCGAGGATTTCGCGCAGCCGCATCAGCGGCTTGCCGCCGAACCCGCCGGTGGCGAACTCGCGCTCCAGGTCCCACAGCGTCAGGCCGTGCTGGTTGATGTCCAGGTCCGGGTGCCTGCGCTGGACGATCTCCAGCGGGTTGGTGTCGGCCATCAGGTGGCCGCGGACCCGGTAGGCGTGGATCAGCTCCTGCACGCGGGCCGAGCGCGTGACGTCGTCCTCGTGCCCGTAGGGGAAGTCCTTGACCCAGCGCACCGGCTCGTAAGGGATGCGCAGGCTCGCGAAGATGTCGTCGTAGAAGTCGTCCTCGCCGAGCAGCAGCTGGTGGATCCTGCGAAGGAAATCGCCGGACTGGGCGCCTTGGATGATCCGGTGGTCGTAGGTGGACGTCAGCGTGACCGTCTTGCTGATCGCCAGCCTGGCCATGGTCTGCTCACTCGCGCCCTGGTAGGCGGCGGGGTACTCCATGGCGCCGACGCCGACGATGCAGCCCTGCCCGGGCATGAGCCGCGGCACTGAGTGCTCGGTGCCGATGGTGCCCGGGTTGGTCAGGCTGATCGTGGTGCCCTGGAAGTCCGCGACGGCGAGCTTGCCGCTGCGGGCCTTGCGGACCAGGTCCTCGTACGCCGTCCAGAACTGGCGGAAGTCCATCTCGTCGGCGCCCTTGATGTTCGGCACCAGGAGCTGCCGCGAGCCGTCCTTCGCCTGCAGGTCGATCGCCAGGCCGAGGTTGACGTGGTGCGGCGCGGCGAGGACCGGCTTGCCGTCTTCCTCGGCGTACGCGGCGTTCATCTCCGGGTTCGCCTTGAGTGCCTGGACGACGGCGTAGCCGATCAGGTGGGTGAAGGAGACCTTCCCGCCCCTGCCGCGCTGCAGGTGGTTGTTGACGACGATGCGGTTGTCGATGAGCAGCTTGGCCGGCACCGCTCGCACCGAGGTGGCGGTGGGGACCGAGAGGCTGGCCGCCATGTTCTGGGCGGTGCGGGCGGCGGCACCGCGCAGCCTGCTGAGGTCGGCGTCGGAAGGGGGCGGCGCGACCGCAGGCTGGCTCGGCTTGCTTGGCGTGCTTGGCGTGCTCGCGGGCGGCGCGGCGGGGGCGCTCGA
>NZ_JBARCR010001141.1:0-2967 GCF_049794275.1 Trebonia sp. | reverse complement strand
GTGGTGCGGGCCAGCGGCCTGGCCTGCGGGCCGAGCCTCGTGACGCCCTGGTGGTTCTCGAACCCGGTGAGCCGTGGCACGTTGAGCGCGGGGTCCACGTCGGCGACGATCTCGCCGACGGCGCGGCGCTCCCCGCGCCCGCTGCGGATGTCGAGCAGGCCGAGTCCGGGGACCTGCGCCCCGTCCGTACCGCCGAACTCCATGCCGAGCACCTGGTAGCCCGCGCAGACCGCGAACACCACCGCGCCGCGGTTCGCCGCCTCGTGCAGCCCGCCGTCCGCCTGCAGCCGCCGGGTGGCCAGCGTCTGCGGCAGGTCCTCGCCGCCGCCCATCAGGTAGATGTCGCCGTCCCGCGGGACCGGCTGGTCGGAGTTCACCTCGGTGACCTCGACCGGCAGCCCGCGCAGCCTGGCGCGCCGCTCGAGCATGAGCAGATTGCCCCGGTCGCCGTAGGTGCTGAGCAGGTCCGGGTAGATCCAGACCAGGCGCAGTGGCCGCATCACTGTGTCTTCCGTAGGATCACTGTCTTCCTTGAGATCACTGTGTCCTCCCCAGGACGGCACGGTACTGCTGGAACGCCGTGTAGTTCGCGAGCACCTCGAGGTTCGGCGCCACGGTCCGCGCCAGGTCGACCGCCTCGTCAAGATCGTTCACGAGCCGGAACGGCACCTCGTCGGCCTCGAGCCTGACCGCGAGGTCGAGTTTCCGCTCGCCGCCGACCAGCACGTTCCTGTCGCGCAGCCGCCGGTAGTCGACGTCCCACAGCCATGAGGTGTCACGGCCGTCTGGCCCCTGCGCGTTCACCGCCAGCAGGACGGGCGCCGGGGCTGGCGCGAGCACGTCGAGCGCCTCGAGCCAGCCGGCCGGGTTCTTGGCGAGCAGCAGCCGGATCTCGCAGCCGCGCCTGTTCACCTGCGTGTACCGGCCGGCCACCGAGGTCACCGCGCGCAGTTCGCCGAGCGCCTGCGTGATATGCACGCCGAAGGCCTGGGCCACCGCGAGTGCGATCACCGCGTTGGACCGGTTGGCCCGGCCGGGAAGCTTCAGGTCGAGGGGGGTGGCCCGCCCGGAGGGGTCGATCACCTGGTCGCCGCTGAGCATCCAGCTGACCGGGGGCCGCCGGCCGCCGCACTCCCCGCAGGCCCAGTCGTCACCGTCCCTGTGCAGGTGGGAGCCGCAGTTCGGGCAGCACCAGGAGTCTTCTCGCCAGCGCTGCCCCGCGGCCACCCAGGTGACCTGCCGGGCCGAGCTCGCCGCCCAGGCGACCAGCGGGTCGTCGGCGTTCGCGACCACCCGGCAGCCGGGCACTGCGGCCAGCGCTTCCCGCCAGCGGCGCGCGAGCAGCCAGATCTCCGCTGCCCTGTCCATCTGGTCGCGGCTCAGGTTCAGCAGCACGACCACCTTGGGGTTGGTCGCCTTCACCATCGCCGGGATGTACTTCTCGTCGGTCTCGAGGACGGCGATCGGCGCGCCAGGAGCCCGGCTGAGCGCCGACGTCAGCCCTGCCTCCATGTTCGCGCCGTAGATATTCGACGCGATCTCCTGGCCGAGCGGGGTCAGCGCCGCGGTGATCAGCCGCGTGGTCGTGGTCTTGCCGTTGGTGCCGGTGACGAGGACGACCTGACGATCGGCAGCGAGTAGCGACAGCAGGCCGGGCTCGAGCCGCAGGCCGATGATGCCGCCGATGACCGAGCCGTCTCGTCCCGCGAGGCGGGAAACCGTGGCGGCGGCACCGCCGACGGTGGTCGCGAGCCTGGCCCGCATCGGCAACCTGGAGCGGTGGCTGTTCTGGTCCATCGCGGCCGATGCTATCCGGTATCGCGACGCGGTCGTCAGCGCTTGCGCCAGTCCAGCCGGTCCGCCGGCGGTCCCACATTGGGGGACGGGCCGTGCGGGCCCCCCAGCTCGGCGGGCGGGTCGTCCGTCAGCGCGTGCGCATCCGCGAGCGGGGACGTGGTGGCCACGGCGAGACCGCCGATCGCCGGGTTGGCGTCCGCGAGCACGACGTGCCGTCCGGTTGCCGTGCCGTAGCTGACGATCATCGCGGTGGGCGGCAGCCGCTGCAGCTCCGCGGCTTCCACGAGGAACTCCCTCGAACGCTGCATGGACCGCGCGAGCGACTCGCTGTCACCCGCCGCGCGGCTGGTCGACAGTCCCCACGCCGTGCTCGTGCTGATTCCGGCGGTTAGCGATTCCGACTGGCTCGACCCGTGCGACCTGCTCGTCTCGGCGGAGCGGGACGAACCGCCGCCGAACGGCAGGAAGCTGCTCGGCGCCGAGCGGGACTGCCCGCCGCCGCGGGACAGCGATTCGCTGCCGGTGGCGGAGGTAGCCAGCGAGGCCGACTCGCCGACCGTGCTCGTGTAGGAGACACCGGTCGTGTCCGTCACCGACGTCCCGACGGTCTCGGTGAGCTGGGAGAGGACGAAGCGGTGTTCGGTCCCGATCTGCTCGGCGGCGGCCCTCGCGTCCTCCGCGTTGCCCAGCCGCATGAACGCCACGCACGCGTTCCCCCTGCCGATCCGCTGCCGGACCTGGGGCGGCATCGACCGGTAGGCGAGCACCAGCCCGGAACGGGAGTTCTCGCAGACGTCGGTGAGCCGGTCGAGGACGTCGTCGCGGAGCCGTTCCGCGCCGAGCAGGTACAGCGTGTGCTGCCATGGCTGGCCGGCCTCCGCCTGCCCGAGCAGGTGGGTGAGCGCGGTGACCACGAAGCTGCCGAGCAGCCTGGCCGACAGCGGGCCGACCCGCTTGTCGATCGCGACCACGCGCAGCCTGCTGCGCGGCGGCTCGATCGGCTCGCTGCCGGTGGCGGCCAGCTTGCGGAGCTGCGCCTCGATGCTGAGCGCCCGTTCCAGCACCACCCGGTCGGTCGCGCCCTGGCCGAACAGCGCGCTCAGCTGGCTCAGCTCCTGCTCGGTGAGCAGTCCCGCCGCGACGTCGGCGCGCGGGTCGCCGACCTGCGCC
>NZ_JBARCR010001140.1:0-1547 GCF_049794275.1 Trebonia sp. | reverse complement strand
GCTGAAGGTGCTCGGGATGTTCCGCCGCGAGCTGAGCGCGGTCGCGTTCTGGCAGGTCGCCACCGTGACGGCGGTCGCGCTCGTCGTCGGCGTGCCGCTCGGCATCGCCGGCGGCCGCTGGGCCTGGCAGCTGTTCGCGAACCAGGCGGGTCTCGACCCGGGCACCGTCACGCCGCTGCTCGTGCTGTGGATGATCCCGGTGACCCTGCTCGTCGCCGCACTGATCGCGCTGCCCCCGGCCAGGTCAGTGGCGCGCGTCCCCGCAGCCGCCATCCTCCGTTCCGAATGAAAAGATCCTTATCCCGAACGGAAGCGGCCGTCTCCCGAGCGCCACCGCACTCCCCGTACGTGGTCGATGCGACATCCAGCACACTCTTTGGTGGTCGATGTCACATCGAGCACGTTCGCGGCGCGGCGCGGACGGGAAGCGGGTCCGGGCGGGGGCTACTCCGTCCGCAGGACGAGCGCGGGGCGGAGCCTGGCGGCGGTCCAGCCGGGCCAGGCGGCGATGAGGTTCGCGATCAGCAACGTGACCGGGATGGCGAGCAGCACCGCGGTGAGCGGGACGGTCGCGTCGGCGGGGGCGCCTGCGGCGTTGGCGAAGTAAGTCCAGGCCCAGCGGCCGGCGAGAATCCCGAGCGGCAGCCCGATCAGCAGCGCGACGACGGCGAAGGCGCTGGCCTCCCAGGCGACCACGCCGAGGACCTGGGACCTTTCGAAACCCAGGGTCTTGAGCAGGGCGAGGTCCCTGCGCCGTCGGCGCACCCCGGTGAGCAGCACGTGGGCGAGGGTGCCGACGGCGAAGACGATGAGCACGGCGGCGAGCACGAGCGGGGTGTCCCTGACGCTGGCGTAGTCCTTGATGTCGCTGGGCCGCTGGTCGGCGGTCACGGCGCAGGAGCCCAGCGGGCAGCCCGCCTTGGTGACGGAGTTGGTCAGCGCCGCCGTCGCGGCGGCCGCGTCGGTGCCCGGCCGCAGGCGGATCAGGAAGAAGCTGTAGCAGGTGGCGATCTTGCTGGCGCACAGCGTGGTCGCGTCGGGCACCGAGGGGACGGACAGCAGCGTCGCCGTCGTCACGGCCCCGGTGCCGAGGCCGGTGGGCGTGAACGAGCCGCGGCCGAACGCGGGCAGCACGGCCACCCCGGTGATGCGCATGTCGCGCCGTACGCTCGGCAGCCCGGCCGATATCTGCTCGACGGTGACCGGGATCGTCTGGCCGACGCGCGCGTGGACGGCACGCATCGTCTGGGCGCCGAGGGCGATCTCGTCCGGGGCGGCGGGCGCCCGGCCGGCGAGCATCGTCAGGTAACCCCCTCTCGGATCAGTGGCGGCGCCTGGCGGCTGGTCAAGCCCGATCGCGGGCACGATCTGGCCGTCGATCACGAGCTGGCCGTAGTTGCCCGACGCGTACCCGGTCACCGCGCGCTCGGCCGCGATCACGTGCGCGCCGAGCGCGCCGGGCGCCCCGCCGAACCCCAGGTCGAGCTGGGCGTCCCAGTTCTGCCCGTAGTCGCGCGGGGTGGACACGAGGGCGACGAGGCTGGCAC
>NZ_JBARCR010001139.1:0-5590 GCF_049794275.1 Trebonia sp. | reverse complement strand
CTGCCGGATTGCGCCGCGCCCAGCGGGCGGCCCGGTAGGCCCCGACTGTAGGCACCGCGGCACCCGCCGCGTTCGCGGATGCCCGGCGGAACCCGGTGCTGGCCTCGCGCCAGCTGTACTCGGCGCGTTCCGTGGAGCCGATGACGCCGTAGCCGACCGAGGAGAACAAGTGCTGGAACGGCTTGCGGTAGATGAACACCGCGACGGTGACCAGTGCGATCATCATGATCTTGAGGCCCCAGGGCAGGGCCTGGTCGGTGGTGCCCATGATCAGCGAGTAGCAGTACAGCAGGATGCTCAGCACCAGTGCGATCGCGACCTGTTTCATCAGTACGCCGACGAGCATCTCGAACCAGCGGATCGCGATCACCCGTCCGAACCCTGGATGCACGCCGACTATCAGGAAGAACGGCCCGGCGACGAGCAACAGCAAGAAGCCGAGTTTCAAGAGGATCAGGGTGAGCGCGATCAGCAGCACGAGCAGGCCCGCCGCGAGCGCGGCGAACAGTGCCTCGAACCCGATCTCGAGCCGCGTCGTCCACTGTTTTCCCTGGAATAGCGGGTAGACGGCGGGATAGTTCGCCTGCAGCTTCTGGGCGATGCCGGTATAGGTGTCCTGTTTGGCCGTGATCAGCGTCTGGGTGGGATGCTCGTTGGCGGCGATCGCCTGCGACCACAGCAGCTGCCTGCCGAACTGGTTCACCACGTTCGTGGTGGCGCCCACCGAGTTCGGCGGCGCCCACTGCGTGGTGCCGAGCTCGCCGTCCAGCCAGGGCTTGCAGACCAGGACCGACCACAGCTCATTCGCGTTCTCGTCAACCAGCCCGTTCCCCGAGGTGAACGCGTAGCTGGCGGTCACGCTCTGCGGGTCGGTGGAGGTGACGGGCAGGCAGTTGCTGGCGGCGGGCGCTGGCAGGTCGGAGAACGCGGTGTTCAGCACCTGCGTGACGCCGTTGGACACGGTGGTGCCGATACCGGTGAAGTCGCCGGGGCGGCCGATCAGCCAGACCGCGGCGGCGCAGGCGAGGACCATCCATATCGTGCCCTCGATGGTCCTGGTGGCGCGCTTGCGGATGAGCCCTTGCCACGCCAGCCAGACCGCGCCGAGAAGTACGACCGGCGCGAGGAACGGGTAGTAGATCGCCTTGCCGAGCGCGGTGATCAGCGTGTTCACCGCGCTCTGCAGCCAGGTCAGGATGCCGTTCCCTGCCGCGGTCTGGTAGATGGTGATCGTGGCCCGGTCTAGCGATTTGGCCATGTCGAAGACCATGCCGGCGACGTTGTTGCCGATCAGCGAGGTCATGTCGGAACATTGCAGGCCGGTCGCCGCCCAGTACTGCCCGGCGATGCCGTAGTTGTCGTACAGCGTCTTGCCGCCGGTCTGCCCGCCGGGAGTCGCGATCAAAGAGTCGACGCCGGTGGTGGCCTGCTCGGGCTCTGGCACCGACGGGGTGCAGATGTTGTTCAGGTCCCCGACTACGCCGGAGGAGCCCCCCGTGCACAGGCCGAGCAGCCCGCCGATGTCGCCGATGCCCGGTACCGCGCAGACCCCTGTCGCCATGGACGCGTCGGGGGCGGCGGGCACGGCCGGCGCAGAGTGCGCGACGGGCTGGGAATGCGCGGCCGGCTGCACGGGCGCGGTGGTCGCCGCTGACGCCGGGCGGGCGAGGAAGAGGCCGCCGAGCACGATCACGAGGATCGCGCCCGCCAGCCCCAGCACTTTGCCGGGGATTCGGCGGCTGGCGGGCGGTTGGGGTTCAGCCATCGGGAGGGCTCCTGGGGGCGGCGGTTCTACTGGGGGGTGGTAGCCGCCGGCTGGGGGGGCCGGCGGGCTCGCGTCGGGTTCGTATCGATCCAGTCCCGTAGTTCTTCGGATACGAGATCGACGCCGATGCGGCCCGCCCGGTCGTCGAGGTCACGGAAAATGCATTCGCCGTTGCCGAGGGAACGGAGCACGGCCTTGTGCTCCTCGGACGGCTCCAGGCCAAGCAGCGACAGCACGTTCGCCACCTCGCCGCGTTCCGACGAACGGAACGCGAAAACGCTGGACAGGCAGTTGGTCACCTGCTCGTTGAGCAGGTCGCCCGCGTTCTGTGAGATCAGGACCAGCGCCGTGTTCCGCGACCGGCCCATGCGAGAGACCTCGGGAACCAGCTTGGCGCCCTCGGGGGTGGACGTGATCGCCCACGCCTCGTCGAGGAAGATCGCCTTCAGCGCGGTGCGCTCGACGCTGTTCATCAGCCGGCGGGCGAACTGGGAGACCAGGTACAGCAGCGCGACGGACAACCGCTGCTCGTAGGAGTAGTCGTCACGGCCCGTCGTGGTGTCCGGCAGGGTGAGCCCGCCGAGCGTGAACACGGTCGTCCAGCCCTCCGCGTCGATCTGCTGCCCGCCTGAGGGCGCGAAACAGAGCCTGGCCAGCCGCATCTCCGAGATCGAGCGCATCACCGCGCCCAGGTTCTTCCACGCGGGGTTGTCGGACTCCTCCAGGTGGCGCACGACCTTGCCGAGGCTCGGCCGCTGGCCGCCCGCCACGGCGCCGACCGCCTGGATCATCGCGCTCTCCCGCTCCTCGCTCATCCGGGGCAGCAGCAGGCGCAGCGTCTCCGTCGCCATCGTGCGCTTTTCCGCGAGGTCGTCGCCGAACGAGAACGGGTCGAGCAGCCCCGCCGCCGCCGAGCCGAGCGGCAGTACCCGGGCCTTGCGCCCGGACTTCGAGAGGAACTCGATGAGCGGCTCGGCGTCGCCCTTCGGGTCGATGACGGCGATCGTCGAGCCGCGCAGCGCGAGCTGGTAGATGAGGAGCATCGCCAGCGTGGTCTTGCCACCGCCGGGCTCGCCGGTGATGGCGACGGCCGTCGGCCTGTTCCGCGCCGCCGCGACCATGGGGTCGAAGTGCACCACCGAGCGGGCCCTGCCCAGGGTCTCGCCGATATACGGCCCGATCCAGCCGACGCCGTCGGCGATCCGGTCGCCGAGTTCGACGGTCGCCGTGGGCATGCCGCCGGCGATCGTGTACAGCGGCTGGCGCTGCACGTAAGAGCTGAGCCTGATTCGCTCCCCCGGCAGCGACTCCGTCAGCAGCGAGAACTGGTCGCCAGTGGAGTTGACTAGGTCGATGCCGATGTCGCGGTAGTGCTCGGTGACCGCTTCTACGCGGCGCAGGCACAGGTCGCGGGTCGGCGCGGTGACGATCAGCCGGTGCCAGCCGTAGACGAACGGCAGCCGCTCCTTGGTGATGCCGTGCTCGAGCATCCGCGCGGCCGCGATCTGCTCGGCGAGCGCGATCGGCGCCTCCGCGCCGGCCTCCCTGATGTGCGTGTCCATGTCGCGGGCGTGCGCGAGCCGCCGGCCCACGTCCTTGCTCGCCTTGGCCGGCGAGATCAGGTGCATCCGGGAGCTGACCTCGACGGGGAACGGCAGCGAGTCCGCGTGGTGCAGCCACGGTTCGCCGTCAGGGAAGCTCATGAGGTCGGGGAACCTGGAGAACGACAGGAACGCCGCGTACGACTCTCCCTCGACGTGCTCAAGCCGCAGCAGCGTCCGGCCGTTGTGCACCTGGCCCTCGTACAGCTGCTCGACCTCGCCGGGCCCCCACCTCCTGCGCCGCGCCGCGGACGGCGGCGGGTCGTTGAGCGATCCCATCAGCGTGTGCCGTACCAGCCACGCCACCTCCCGGGAGGTGGCGTGGCGCGCTGCGAGCGCGCTCGAGTTGAGCGCCCGGCCGAGCCGCTCGGCCTGGTCGGTCCACTTCCCGATCTCCCCGGAGGGCACGGCCTCGTCGTCGATGCCGAGGGTCCGCTCGGCGGTCCGGTAGGTGGTGAACAACTGCGTGAACAAGCCGCCGGTCAGCTGTGCCCGCATGCTGCGCTGGCCCAGCCTGACCCCGAGGTAGATCTCCTTCGACCAGAAGTCCTTCGCCCACACGTGCTGGTAGATCTGGTCCAGGTACTCCTGCCAGCCCGGGCCGCCGTCCGACGTGGCGTCCAAGCCGGTCGCCCACTCCACCGCCGGGTACGGCCGGTGCGCGATCCGCAGGTGCACCTCGGCGTCCTGCATCCGGATCGCCGCGAGCGCCACGGTGATGTTCGTCGCCAGCGCCTCGCGCTCCTCCGGCGTGGTGAACTCGTAGCACACCGACGGCACCCGGTAGTACGCCCAGGCGTGCGTGTCGGTCAGCAGCACCCGGTCATCGAAGTATCGGATCGCCAGGCGGCTACGGCCCTTCGACTTCTTGGTCACCACGTCTCCGTCGTGTCGGTCATTGGCTTGTCCGTACCGGCGCGGCGGCCATGCCGGCCACCAGGACTCCCGCGAGCG
This sequence comes from Trebonia sp., assembly GCF_049794275.1. NCBI lineage: Bacteria > Bacillati > Actinomycetota > Actinomycetes > Streptosporangiales > Treboniaceae > Trebonia > Trebonia sp. The sequence continues at coordinate 1,270 of NZ_JBARCR010001139.1, read as the reverse complement.
CGGTATAGGCGACGCGGGTCTGCGGGCGAAGAGCGGACGGGTCCGCGACCTCGACGGGCAGCATGTCGTCCCAGGGCACCCGGACGATCGCGCGGCAGCGGCCGCGCGCCACCGACTCGGCGTGCGCGACGTCGGCCAGGCTGCGCCTGCTGACCCCGTTGATCACCGTCACCGAGTGGTCCGCGAGCTCCGCGAAACCGTGCGTGTCCAGCCAGTCCCGGGTGTCGGCGAGCGCGCCGGCCCCGTCGATGCTGGCCGGCACCACGATGACCAGCTGGTCGGCAATCTTCAGCAGCTTCATCAGGCCCGCGGCGCCGGGGTCGAGCATGGCCAGCGAGTAGTGCCTGGTCAGCTGCACGGCGAGCTCCAGCTCGTCGCCGTCCCTGAGCGGATCGCGGGACGCGATGACGTCGAGCCGCGCGGGGACGGTCTTCGGAGTCGGGCTAAGCCCGTCCGGGCGCGCCTTCATGGCACCCTGCGGCGGTCGGCCGCTGAGCATGTCATCCAGCCAGCCAGCTGGCGCGCTGTAGCGCGCCAGCGTGCCGTCGTGCAGGTCCACCGCGGCCACCGGCTCTTCCCTGAGGCTGGCCAGGATGTGGCCGGTCATCAGCGTGGTGACGCTCTGCCCCGCGCCGCTGGTACAGCCGAGCATGAGCACGCGCTGCGGCGTTTTGAGCGGCAGCCTGGCCCTGGCCCGGTCCAGCGCCTCCTGGTCACGCTTGCCGGGTCCCTGCCCGGTACCCGCGACGATCTTGACCTTGCCGTGCCAGCTCAGGTTGCGGTCCTTGGAGGGACCGCTCAGCGCCCGCTCGATCGACGGCACGGCCAGCGGCACCGCGTCGGCCACCGCCTTAACGACCGGCACCTGCGGCGCCGCTACGGCTTCGTGAACAACCTCTAGCGCGCGAGGCTCATCGGCCTCTTCAGCCTCAACCTCTGGGGCTTCGGCATGATCTTCCGCCGGCACGTCAGCCGGAATCTGCGATTTGTCCCCGGTTTCTGTCGTCAGGGCAGCAGAAAACAGGGACAAATCGGCGGGCTCCGGCCGCGCCGTCGGCCATGCCAGGGCGGGGTTGACCGGCGGGACAGGCGCGGGTGGCACGAGCCGCTGAGCCGGCCCGTCATGCGATATCTCAACGCGCGGCGCGCCGCCCGACGGAGCAGGCGGCGGGCTTGACCGCACGTTGCCCAGACCAGGTGCCGGCGCCGCCGGGCCGAGGTCGGCCGCGGAAGGCGCCGACAGAGCCTGGTCGACGTCTGCGGCGGCAGG
>NZ_JBARCR010001138.1:0-1833 GCF_049794275.1 Trebonia sp. | reverse complement strand
GCGGTGACGGTCGCGGCCCGCTGGGCGGGAACGACGAGGCGCTCGCGGAGGGCCCGTCAGGGCACGCGGTGACGACGGTCGCGCAGCGCGCCAGGACCGCCGGCGCCTACATCGCGGCCCTCGCCGCGGCCGCTGCTCCCGACGGGCCCGGCGCCGCCAGGCCCGGGACGGCGGTCAGGAACGTGCTGGTGTTCGAGGGCAGCGGCAGTGGCCTGCTCACGCTGCTCGCGCACAGCGCGATCTCCGATCTCACCGAGACCGACGGGACTATTGACGTCAGCACGGCCACGAGCCCGGCGCAGGCCATCACCACGCTGATGGCCGAGCCGTTCCGTTGCGTGGTGGTCGACCTCGCCCAGTCGTCCGCTCTGCAGTTCCTCGAGCAGGTCAGGGAGCACCCGGAGCTACGGGACATCCCCGTGCTCGCGCACAGCGCGGACCGCCCGGCCGACGGCGACGGCCAGGGGCGGCTGGCGGTGCTGCGCTCGAATCACGGCAGGCTCGAGCTGCTGCCGTCCCTTGACCACCTGCGCGAGCGCATCGGGCTGTACCTGTCCGCGACGCGGCCTGGCGAGGTACCCCCGCTGGCCAGCGACGCCCCTGCGGCGAACAGCGCGCCAGGCACCGGCCGCCAGGCGCTGCAGGGCAAGCGCGTGCTGGTGGTCGACGACGACGCGCGCAACGTCTTCGCGCTGAGCAGCACGCTGGAACTGCACGGCATGCAGGTGGCGCACGCGTCCGACGGGCGGCAGGGCATCGAGGCGCTGCTTGCCGCTCCGGGCACCGACCTCATCTTGATGGACATCATGATGCCCGGCATGGACGGCTACGCCGCGATGACCGTGATCCGCCAGATGCCGCAGTTCGCGATGCTTCCGATCATCGCGGTCACCGCCCGCGCGATGCCAAGCGACCGGCAGAAGAGCCTGGCCGCCGGCGCGAGCGACTACGTGACCAAGCCGGTCGACACGGACGAGCTGCTCAACTGCATGGAGCGCTGGCTGGCTGGGTCCTGAGGAGCCGGCCAGCCGCCCGGCGGCCACCTTTTCCTATCGTTCACCTGCCGTCCCGTCTGACACATATTTAAATCGTGTTACGATATTTTTGTTTGACAATGTAGTTCGTTGCACGATATATTGTTGCGGTATCAGATCACGTTAGCGAGAACACCCCGAGGAGGAGATCATGCCCACGGCCATTCCAAGATCATTATGTGAGTCCGAGGATGGTGAAGGGCCGGTCCATGGAGCGTGCGGCCCATCGGGTGGCCTCGGTGATGTCGGTGCGGCCTGCCATGCGGAGTGCGCCGATGGCGAGGTTTCTCAGCGCGGCCATGGCTCTTGGCCCGGAGCGAGTCCTGACCTGGGACTTGTCTTCTTGGTAGAGGGTGTCGCGGATCCAGTGCAGGGACTCGATTGACCATTGCTCGCGGACGTAGCGGGCCAGGTCGGCGGGGCCTGCCTGCCCGGGCTCCGGGCTGGCGACGCCGAGCGCGGCGACCGCCGAGACCGGCTTGCCTTGCAGGTCAGCGACGTAGCGCTCGATGAGGAAGACCTGGCTGACGTGCGGGAACGGGAGCCCTTCGGGGGCTGGCAGGACCTGGATGGTGCGGGTGGTCACGCGCCCGTGGCCCCTGTCCGTGGCGGCGTGCGCGATCGGGACGTCCTTCCAGGGCAGGGCGTCGATGGCGTCGAACAGGGAGCGCCGGTTCTCCTTCACCGGGAAGACGAACTCGCCGCCGCCCTCGCGGATGAGGCGGGCGGTGGCCTTCACGGTGTGCAGCGCGTCGGCCGTCACGACCTTGCCGTGCAGGTCAAGCTGGCCGAGCACCAC
>NZ_JBARCR010001137.1:0-1904 GCF_049794275.1 Trebonia sp. | reverse complement strand
CAGGGGCGCCGCGGCCGCCGGAGTCATTCCCGGCTGTTGGACGGGCTCGACGCCCTCCGGCAGGGCACGGCGCCGCGCGCCGACGTAGGGACTGGTGAGCGGTGGCGGCGCGGGCTCCCTGGTCAGGTCGGTGACCAGTTGCTCAAGGGCGACGATCCGGATGTCACGTTCCCTGATCGACTCGGCGACCTGTGCCATCGCCTCGTCGGTGGCCTGCATGTTGTAGCCCCACGCGTTCGCCGGCGGTCGCAGCAGCGCGACGTCTGTCGCGGACCCGGGGCCCAGGTCGAGCGGGGCATAGTCGGCACGCTCCGCCGGAAGTTCGCCGCCGCGCCCGGCGGCGACAAGTATCACGGCGATCAGGATGACCAGACCCGCGATCAGCAATACGACTGACACATATGAATCGTGCCACGCCCGGACCAGTGCACAAGCACGCCGAGCCCCGGTTTCTGCGCATCAGCACGTGCCCGGGGACTTAGGAGCAGATCGTTACACTTTTCTTGCTGTTATCCCCGGTTTTGCGTAATTTTCTGCTCCTAAGTCGCGATCGTCTCGCGATGCGGGACGGGACTGGCGCGCTGGCGGAGGGTTAGAACTCGAGGTCCGTGTGGGCTTCCTTGATGATCTTGACGACCTCTTCAGGGTCGTCGACGACGCGCAGCAGCGCCAGCTCGCTGGCGCCGATGAAGCCCCTGCCGAGCATGGTGTTCTTCAGGAAGTCGAGCAGCGGTGCCCAGTAGTCGCTGCCGACCAGGACGATCGGGAACATGGTGATCTTCCCGGTGGCGACCAGCGTGAGCGCCTCGAACAGCTCGTCCATCGTGCCGTACCCGCCGGGCAGCACGACGAACGCCTGGGAGTACTTGACGAAGATGGTCTTCCTGACGAAGAAGTAACGGAACTCCACGCCTACATTCACGTAGTCGTTGAGGCCGCTCTCCAGCGGCAGTTCGATGCCGAGGCCGACCGAGACCCCGCCGGCCTCCGCTGCGCCCTTGTTGGCGGCTTCCATGATCCCCGGGCCGCCACCGGTGATCACCGTGTAGCCGGCCCGGACCAGCCCTGCCGATATCTCCTCGGCCAGCTTGTACTCAGGGGACTCCCGCTGGGAGCGCGCTGAGCCGAAGACCGACACCGCGATGCCGAGCTCGGCCAGCAGGCCGAAGCCCTCCACGAACTCCGCCTGGATGCGCATCACCCGCCACGGGTCGGTGTGCACCCAGTCCGACGGCCCGCGCCGGTCGAGCAAGCGCTGATCGGTCGTGGTCGCGGGTATCTGCTTATCGCGCAATGTCACCGGTCCCTGGCGGCGGACCCGGCGGTGCGGCGGTGAATTACTGACGGTCATGACATATCAACGGTAGCCACTAGCGGTGAGTGCTCTGGTGCGGAACACGCGGCATGTCCGGCAAACCGCAGGCGAACTCCGCGTCCGCCTTACCCGTCTGCGCCGTGGTCCCGCAGGATGGCGTTGAGCTCGGTCTTGTCGTGCCGCTCGCCCGCGGTGAGCCGCTTCAGGATGAGCACGGCGGGCATCCCGAACTCCCCGCCGGGGAACTTGCGGAACCGCGTCCCGTTCACCGCCACCGACCAGGCGGGCACCTCGCCGCGCAGCAGCTCCTCGCCGGTGTTCACGTCGATCACGTGCGTCGACTTCGTGATGTTGGTGCCCGACCCGAGCACCGCCCCGGTCCGGACCCTGGCCCCCTCGGCCACGATCGACCGCGAGCCGATCATGCACTCGTCCTCGATGACGACCGGGACGGCGTTCGGCGGCTCGAGCACGCCGCCGATCCCCACCCCGCCGGACAGGTGCACGTTCTTCCCGATCTGCGCGCCGGAGCCGACCGTCGCCCAGGTGTCCACCATCGTGCCGGAGTCCACGTACGCGCCGATGTTCA
>NZ_JBARCR010001136.1:0-2997 GCF_049794275.1 Trebonia sp. | reverse complement strand
CTGGTGCTCGGCGACCACGGTGTGGTGCAGGTCAGCCCGTGACGGCGCTTCCGCGCTTCTTGCTGTTATCAGCGCCCTTGTCGATTTGTCCCTAATTGCGCGGAACGCGGCGACCGGTGCCGAAGGCGGCGAAGCCAGGTATGGCGGCGAACCGGCCGGGCGCCTTTCTGCGGCGCCGCTTGAGCTCTCGGGGCCGGCTGAGCTTCCGGGGCCGGCTGAGCTCCCGGCGCCGGGGCCCGAGTCGCCTTCGCGGCCTGCGCCGCGCGCCAGCGCGCGACCATCTCGTCGGTGTTCACCAGCCGCACGTGAATCGGCGGCCCGACCGGGATGCGGCGCCACTCGATGATCCGCCGGTTCAGGTCGCCGAAGGTCTCGCGTACCTCGGCCTCCGAGCGCATCTCCCCCACGATCTCGGTCAGCTGCTCGATTTCCCGGCGCAGCTTCAGCGGCGTGGGCAGGAATTCCTCGGGCGTAACCCCCTCGCGGCGCGCGTAGTCGCGTATCCACGCCTGGCCGAAGTCGCCGTCGCCCGTCGGCTTGATGTTCAGCGGCTTGCCGGCCCCAGGCAGGTTGTCGAACACGCCGCGATTCTCGGCGTCAGCGATCTGCTGGTCGATCCATGAAGTGAAGCTCTGCTGCCGCGGCTTGCGCTCGGTCATCAGCATTCATTTTACCGAGACCTACCGAAGCCAGATCCGGCCACCTACTCGCGACGCTCGTCGTCGTCAGCGGGGCCACCGTCCGCACTCCCCGGACGACCGGGCTGCTCGGGCTGCTCGGGCTGGTCCGGGGTCCGGTACGCGGCGACAAGACGAGCCACCAGGGTGGCCAGGAATATCTGGCCGGTCAGCGCCTCCAGGACCGCGATGGAACGGCTGCCGCTCTCCGCCGCGGTGAAGTCCCCGTACCCGAGGGTGGTCAGCGTGGTGAAACTGAAGTACTGGAACGTCTGGGTATTGGCGGGCTCGTTGTCTGCGAAGAAGTCAGACGTGCTCAGGTAGTTTATGGCCGCGAAGCTGGACGCGAACATCAGCCCGATGATGATGTAGGCGCTCAAGGCGCCGTAAATGCTCTGGATCGTGACCGTGCGCTTGGCCAGCACCCGGCGCACAACCATGATCACGGCCATCAGCAGGATCAGCGCCTTCCACAGATCCTCGGCCGCCTTTCCGTTCGGGGAGCCGGACAGGGATGCCAAGAACGTCACGGCGGTGCCGATCACGGTGGCCGCTCCGATGACCAGCGGCCACGGCGCGGGCAAAGGCGAATTGCGCAGGGCTATCAGCAGGACGAAGGCGAACAGGAGGACCTGCACCTCGGTGGCCAGCTTCGCGCCGCTGAACGCGGCAAGCAGGTAGGTACCGATGAGAAGCAGCAACAGCAGGCCGTAGCGGCCGCCACGATTTGCCGCCGGGGCCTTGGTGGCAGTGCCGGATCTTTCTCGCTTGCCTGTGTGGGCCACGCCTCAGACCACCATCTCGGCAGCCGGCGCGCGCCACCCCGGACGGGTGATCCCTGCGGCGGCGTACTGTCAGAGGGCCAAACCAGTCCGAAGGGGGCATACCGGTGCGCGTCCTCATCGCCGGCGCGGGCATCGCCGGCCTGACGACCGCGCTCGCACTGCACGCGGTGGGGATCGAGGCGCAGGTCGTGGACTCGGCTACCGAACTGAAGCCCCTCGGCGTCGGCATCAACCTGCTGCCGCACGCGGTTCGCGAACTCACCGAGCTGGGGCTCGGCCCCGCACTCGAGGCGACCGGCATCCCCACCACGGAACAGGCCCACTTCGACCCGCACGGCGGCTTCATCTGGAGCGAACCGCGCGGCAGGAACCTCGGCTACGCATGGCCGCAGTACTCCATCCACCGCGGCGAGCTGCAGATGATCTTGCTGGCCGCGGTCCGCGGACGGCTCGGCCCTGAGGCGGTAAAGACGGGCACCACGGTGACCGGTTTCACGGAGCGTGACGGCTTCGTCGAGGTACAGCTTTCCATTCGTCGGAACGGCCTCGTGGTTCCAGCCCGCGCCGACCTCCTCATCGGCGCGGACGGCCTGTACTCGGCGGTCCGCGCCCAACTGCACCCGGGCGAGCCGCCGCCCCGGTGGAGCGGGGTCATGATGTGGCGCGGCGTCACGACTGGCCCGCCGTTCTTGTCCGGGGCGACGCTCGCCGTCGCGGGCAGCACCACCAGCCGCAAGTTCGTCGCCTATCCGATAGCGCGGCGGGACGACGGCACGGTGCTGATCAACTGGGTGGCCGAGGCGATGATCGGCGGCGAGGCGCCCCCGGTGCGGCCGGACTGGACCAGGGAGGGACGGCTCGCCGAGGCGCTGCCGTACTTCCGCGACTGGACGTTCGACTGGCTGGACATCGCCGGGCTGATGACGCGGACCACGGAGATCCTTGAGTACCCGATGGTGGACAGGGACCCGCTGCCGTTCTGGGGACGCGGCCTGGTGACGCTGACGGGTGACGCGGCGCACCCGATGTACCCGGTCGGGTCCAACGGCGGGTCGCAGGCGATCATCGACGCCTCGGTGCTCGCCAGATCGCTGGCGGACGAAGGGGCGGTCGCCAAAGGGCCGGGCGCCCTGGCCGCCTACGAGGCAGCCAGGCTGCCGGCGGTCAGCAAGATCGTGCTGGCCAACCGCTCTATGCCCGTCGACGCGGTGCTGGACATGGTCGCCGCCCGCGCCCCGGACGGCTTCGACCGGATCGAGGACGTGCTCGACGCCGGCGAGCTAGGGACGCTGCGCGACGCCTACCGGGCCACCTCGCAGGAGGACGTGGCCGCGCTCAACTCCCGCCCGCCAATTCTCCCAGTTCCACCGCGAATCCCACCAATGTAAGCAACCTAACGCGTGACGGCGCGGTCTAAAGAGGCATGAGGACGTTGCCGGCCGCGTGCGCGGCTGCCGCCGCCGTGCTCGCGCTCGTCGCCGTGGGGACCGGCTGCGCGAGTCCGCGGCCGCAGCGCCCGGCGAGAACCCTCGCCT
>NZ_JBARCR010001135.1:0-4620 GCF_049794275.1 Trebonia sp. | reverse complement strand
CGATAGGGGGCGGCACGCACCGCCAGGGACTCGTTGTAGCCCGCGTCGTCACTGCCGTCGGCGCTGGCCAAGTAGAGTACTGCGGTCCGCGCGCAGGTGACAGCCGCATTGGCCGTCCAGGTCTTCGACTGGGGACTTGTCATCGAAATGACGACCGAGCCGGGCGCCGGAGTGGCCGCCGCGCCCGAGTTCGCCGCGGCGCTTGCGGGCGCGGCCGTGGACGCCGGGGAAGCCACAGTGCCGCTTGCCGCGAGCGCGGTAGCCGTGCCCCCGGTGCCGGGCGAGGCCGCGACGACGACGCCCCGGCAGGCCGTAAGCGAGATCAGAGACGCGAGCGGGACCGCGACCGTGGCGACCTTGGTTATCGAACAGCGCATGGGAGGTTCTCCTTCGCGGGAAGCTCTCTGACGAAGTGACGAATGTAAGCATTAACTAAGTGACGAATTTTGTCAAAGACTAAGTAGGTAAACTTCTCGCATGCGGTCCGACGCCACTTCACCCCCGTTCGCCAAGGGCACGGCGACCAGGCAGCGCATCCTGGACGCCGCCGTCGCCAGGTTCGCCAGCCAGGGCTTCCGTGACACGACGGTCGCCGCCGTGGCCAGGGACGCCGGAGTCACCGCCCCGGCGGTGCACGCGTACTTCGGCTCCAAACAGGAGCTGTTCCATGCGGCCTTTGAGTACGACGTCACCCCGGTCCTCGAGGCGCTCTACGGCGGCGGCGGTCCCGGCCGGACGCTGGCGCTGGACAGCACGGCCGCGCAGCACGGCCTCGTGCCACGGGTCGCGGCCCAGTTCGCCCTGCACCCGCTGGCGATGCGGGTCCTGGAGGGGAATGAGCCCGAGCACACCGCCGACCTGATGGCGCTGCCCGCCGTCATCGAGGCGCACGACCGGCTCACCGGCCGGGTCGCCGAAGACCAGCAAGCCGGCGCGCTGCGGGACGACCTGCCCGCCGGTGCGCTCGCCGACGCGCTGGAGACGCTGGTGTTCGCGCTGCTGCTGGGACCGGTACAGATGAGCGGGGAGAACAGCGACCCGGGACGGCGCTGGGCCATCGCGGCCGTGATCAGCCGCGGTATCCGTCCGCGCTGAGACCTGTGCGCGGGCACAACATCGCGCCCGCCGAATCCGCGTGCCCGCCCCTTTCTAACGCTGCCCGCCCGGAGTTACGCTCAGCGCGACCCGGGACCCGGCGAAGGGCGGTGCGAGATGTCAGTGCGGTTCCCCGACGAGCCGGGATTCCAGGGCCGGTTCGCCCCGGTGCGGCTCGAGGGCGATATCCGCGGGGTCGAGGTGACCCAAGGCGAGATACCCGCGTCGCTGCGCGGCACGTTCTACCGGGTCGGCGCCGACCCGGCCTGGCCGCCGTTCGTCGACCGCGACTTCTACTTCAACGCCGACGGCATGGTCGCGATGTTCCGGTTCGAGAACGGCTACTGCGACTTCCGGTCGCGGTACGTGCGCACACCCCGGTTCGAAGCCGAGCGGGCGGCGCGCCGGTCGCTGTTCGGCGTCTACCGGAACCCGTTCACCGACGACCCGTCGGTGGCCGGCCTCAGCCGCGGGCTCGCCAACACGAACGTGTACTGGCACGGCGGGCGGCTGCTGGCCTCCAAGGAGGACAGCGCGCCGGTCCAGATCGACCCGGACACCCTCGATACGGTCGGGGAGTTCAGCTGGGACGGCGATCTGTCGTCGCAGACGGCGACCGCGCACCCGAAGGTCGACCCGCGCACCGGCGAGCTGGTGTTCTTCGGGTACATGGCCAAGGGCGAGGCGACACGGGACATCGCCTACTACGAAGCGGACGCGTCCGGGCGGATCGTGCACGAGGCCTGGTTCGAGGCGCCGTACTCGTCGATGGTGCACGACTGGGCGGTGACGGAAAACTTCGTGGTGTTCCCGGTCATCCCGCTCACCGCCAGCCTGGAGCGGCTGAAGGCCGGCGGCCCGCTCTACGTGTGGGACGGGTCGGAAGACGTCTACCTCGGCGTCGTACCAAGAAAGGGAACCGCCGTCCGCTGGTACCGGGGCACCAACAGGTTCGCCTCGCACATCATGAACGCGTTCGACGACGGGCGGCACATCCACATCGACACGCCCGTCGGCGAGAAGTCCGCCTTTCCCTGGTTCCCCGACATCACGGGCGCCCCGTTCGACCCGGAGAAGGCGAGCGCCCAACTGTCCCGGTGGACGATTGACACCACCGCGCCGCCGGACCGGGGCGACGGGACGACCTCGTTCGCGCAGCGGCGGCTCACCGACTGCTCCGGCGAGTTCCCACGTACCGACGACCGCTGGGCGACCAGGGGCTACCGGTTCGGCGTCATCAACCTGACCGACGTGCCGGGCGAAAAGCCGGACGACGGGCTGCCAGGGTTCCGCTGGCTGGGCCAGATCGACCCCGATACGGGCACGATGAAGACCCGGTTCGCCGGGCGCGACAGCACGGTCCAGGAAGCGATCTTCGTGCCCCCGTCCAGCACCGGTACTGCCAACGGCGAGGGGTACGTGATGCAGCTCGTGGACCGGCACGCGACCGGAACCACGGACCTGCTGATCCTGGACGCCCAGCATGTCGACGCCCAGCCGGTCGCCACGCTGCGGATCCCGATCCGGATGCCGGGCGGCCTGCACGGCAACTGGGTTTCAGCGCAGCAGCTAGCCAACCGTGCCGGATGACGAGGAGGTCACCATGACGGCGGACGACAAGATCGCCGAGCTCGAGCACCGGCTCGGGATCGTCGAGGACGAGCTCGCCATCCGCAGGCTGCAGCACGCCTACGGCTACTACCTGGACAAGTGCTACTACGACGAGGTCGTCGACCTGTTCGATGAGGATTGCGAGGTCATCTTCATCGGCGGTGTCTACAAGGGCCGTGCCGGGGCCGCGCGGCTGTACACGGGGCGGTTCCGGTCCCGGTTCGCCGACGGGCACAACGGGCCGCAGTTCGGCCGTCTGCTCGAACACCCGATGCTGCAGGACCTCATCCACGTGGCGCCCGACCGGCGCACCGCCTACGCGCGCTACCGGACGCTGATGCAGGCCGGCACCCACGAGCTGGCCGCCGCGGCCGACACCCCGGTGCGGCAGTGGATGGAGGGCGGGGTCTACGAGAACGTCTACACCAGCACCGACGGCATCTGGAAGATCAAGAAGCTGTTCTACCGGGCGTTCTGGCACGGGACGATGGAGGAGGGCTGGGCGCACACGCCGCCGGACTACGTGCCGAACGCCTCCGTCACCTACCCCGAGGACCCTTACGGCCCCGATGAGCTGCTCGAAAACGCGCCGCGGCTGTGGCCGGAAACGACCACCCTGCCGTTCCACTACAAGCACCCGGTCACCGGCAAGGAATTCGTGCCCGACACGTGGGGCGTTTTCCCTGAAGGTTAAGGCGAAGCAACCGTACGTTCGGTAATTATTGAGGACGTGCCCTTTTACGCGGACCTGCACATTCACTCGCACTACTCGCGTGCCTGCAGCCGGGATTGTGACCTGGAACACCTCGCGTGGTGGGCGGGACGCAAGGGCATCACCGTGGTGGGTACCGGCGACTTCACCCATCCGGGGTGGCGCGAGGAGCTCGGCGCGAACCTCGTCCCCGCCGAACCGGGCATGTTCCGGCTGCGGCCTGACCTCGAGCGGGAGGTGCACAGCCGGCTGCCCGCCGCGTGCCGGACGCCGGTCCGGTTCGTGCTCTCGTCGGAGATCTCGACCATCTACAAGCGGGACGACCGGACCCGCAAGGTGCACCACCTGCTGTACGCGCCGTCGCTCGCGGCGGTCGACGAGATCACGCGCCGCCTGGCACGGGTGGGGAACCTCGCCGCTGACGGCAGGCCGATCCTCGGGCTGGACTCGCGCGACCTGCTCGAGATCACCCTGGCGGGTGGCGACGGCTGTTACCTGGTGCCCGCGCACGCGTGGACGCCGTGGTTCGCAGTGCTCGGCTCGCAGTCCGGCTTCGACCGGGTGTCCGACTGTTACGCGGACCTGGCGGACCATATTTTCGCGATTGAGACAGGCTTGTCGTCCGACCCGGAAATGAACTGGCGAGTCTCCAGCCTGGACAATTACCGGCTGGTGTCCAACTCCGACGCGCACTCCCCGCCGATGCTCGGCCGCGAGGCCACGGCCTTCGACGTGGACGTGGACTATTTCGCGATCGAGCGTTCGCTGCGCACCGGTGCGGGCTTCGGCGGGACGGTCGAGTTCTTTCCTGAAGAGGGCAAATACCACCTCGACGGGCACCGCGCCTGCGGCGTGCGGACGTCGCCTGAGGAGACCAGGGCGGCCGGCGGGAAGTGCCCGGCCTGCGGCAAGACACCGACCATCGGTGTGCAGCACCGGGTGGACGCGCTGGCCGACCGGCCCGCCGGCTACCGGGTGCCCGGCGCGGCGGGGTTCGCGTCGTTCGTGCCGCTGCCGGAGATACTCGGCGAGATCGCCGGCGTGGGGCCCAAGTCGAAGTCGGTGACCGCGCAAGTCAGCGCCATGGTTGAACGGTTCGGGCCGGAGCTGTCCATCCTGGGCGAGGTGCCGCTCGACGACCTCGCGGCGCGTGCCCCGTCCGTCGTTGCCGAGGCCATCGCCCGGCTGCGGCGCGGCGAGGT
>NZ_JBARCR010001134.1:0-3308 GCF_049794275.1 Trebonia sp. | reverse complement strand
GCCAACGTGTTCGCGCGCACGCTCGGGCTGCCGACCGACCCGGCCGAGGCGGTGCAGCGGATCCTGGCCGCGGCGGACTCGGGGACCTGGCGCACCATCGGGCTCGGGCTCGCCGGGGACCGCTATTTCACGTTCAGCGCCGGCCTCGGCGTCGACGCCGAGGTCGTCGCGGACGTCGACCGGCGGCGCGCCAAGGGCAGGCGGGCGTCGACGATGCTGTACCTGCGAATGGGGCTGCGCCGGTACTACGGGACCGACCGGCGCCACCCGGCCCTCACCCTGACCACCCCTGGCCAGCCGCCGGTGACCGGGCTGTTCATGGGCGTGGTCACCAACAGCTCACCGTGGACGTACCTCGGCAGTCATCCGGTCCGGCCGGCGCACGCCGACTTCAGCTCAGGCCTCGACCTGTTCGCGCTGCGCCGGATGCGCACCCTGTCGACGCTGGCGGCGCTTCGCCATATGATGCACACGCCCAGCGAGCTGCCGTCGGTCCGCGATGTGGTCAGCGCGGCGGCGCTGACCGAACTGGCACTCGAGGCGGACCGCCCGATCGCATTTCACATTGACGGCGAGTACCAGGGGGAAACTGAGGGTGTTTCCTTCCGCTTTGTCCCCGAAGCACTTTGTGTCGTCGCGTGACCCAGCGCACTTTGGTGTGATCGATCTGACACCAAATTCGTAATACTCGTTCGCCGCGCCCCCTTGCGTTGGCTCTGCCCTGTTGAGAGGCTAGATCTCGTGCCTGGGGAGTGGCGTCCCGCCGGGGTATTGAGCGTGGCCGACACGGGTGCGTCACCCTTCGGAGCGTGTCCGGGCTCACCCTGATGCCCGGGCGCAATCAACTCGGCACTAGCAAAGATCGGGAATAAGGAACTGTTCCCGACATTTCGCATAGCTCGTGAAAAGCTTCACAAGCACTGAGTGGCGTGTGGCGGCCAGCATCGATGACCAGCCGCGACGCCGAGAAGGAGTGAGCACCATGGACTGGCGTCACGTCGCCGCCTGTCGTGAGGTAGATCCTGAGCTGTTCTTCCCGATCGGGAACAGCGGGCCTGCGCTCCTCCAGATTGAAGAAGCCAAACAGGTCTGCCGGCGCTGCACGGTGCTCGAGGATTGCCTCCGCTGGGCCATCGACAGCGGCCAGGACGCCGGGGTGTGGGGCGGCATGAGCGAGGACGAGCGGCGGGCGGTCAAGCGCCGCACGGTCCGGCTGCGCGCGCGGGCCCACGTCTGACGCGTCTTTCGCCCCGTGTTCGCCGTCAGCGCGGGCCCGGTTCGTAGCGGACGGGCAGGTCGACGACCGCCACGGTACCTCCACCGGGCCGGGGAGCGATGCTCAGCCGCCCGCCAAGCTCGCCCACGACAAGCGTTCGTACGATCTGAAGTCCCAGGCTCGAGGTGTTCTCCAGGTCGAAGCCCGGCGGGATCCCCGCGCCGCTGTCGCTCACGGTTACCGTTAGCTGCTCTGGCGCCCGCGCGGCCAGCACCTCGATGATCCCGTCCGCGCAGGCGCGCGGCCCCAGCGCTCCGAACCCATGCTGGAGCGCGTTCTGCAGCAGTTCGGTGAGCACCATCGCGAGCGGCGTGGCCACCGACGCGGGCAGCATCCCGAACTGGCCGGTGATCTTCGGCGTCACCCGCGTCTCTGGCGACGAAACCTCCCCGGCCATCATGGCGACCCGGTCCGCGATGTCGTCGAAGTCCACGATCTCTTCCGGCGCGTGCGACAGGGTCTCGTGCACGATCGCGATGGAACCGACCCGGCGGACCGCCTCCTCGAGCGCGGCCCGCGCCTCGGGCGCCTGCAGCCGCCTGGCCTGCAGCCGCAGCAGCGCCGCCACCGTCTGCAGGTTGTTCTTCACCCGGTGATGGATCTCCCGGATGGTGGCTTCCTTGGTGAGCAGCTCGCGCTCCCTGCGGCGCAGCTCCGTGACGTCCCTGACCAGGACCAGCGCGCCGGTCCGCTGGCCCGCCACCACCAGCGGGATAGAGCGCAGCTGGACGACCGCGCCGTTGCCGTCGATCTCCGTCTCCTTGGGCGCCCGGCCCCTCGCGACAAGCATCAGCGACTCGTCGACCGGCTCACCCGCGGCGCCGAGCTGCGCGGTCGCGGCGCCGAGGTCCGCCCCGATGAGGTCCGCGGCGAGTCCTAGCCGACGGTACGCCGACTGGGCGTTCGGGCTGGCGTAGGTGACCCGGCCCGCGCTGTCGAGCCGCAGCAGGCCGTCGCCCACCCGCGGCGAGCGGACCAGGGTCGTGTCATGCCCGGGATACGGGAACGTGCCCTCCGCCACCATCCGCGCCAGGTCGTCGGCGCCCTGCAGGTAGGTGAGCTCGAGACGGCTGGGTGTGCGCGCGGAGTTCAGGTTCGTCGACCGCTCGATGACGGCGATCACATCGCCGTTCCTGGTCACCGGGATGGCTTCGGCGCGCACCGGCACGCCGCTCGTCCAGTCCGGGTCGCTCTCCCGCCAGATGCGCCGCTCAGTGCGCGCCGTGTCCAGCAGCGGCCGCCGCCCCTGGCCGATCTGGGTCCCCACCACGTCGTCGGGGAACGAGGTGGGCCCGGTCGTCGGCCGCATCTGCGCGACCGCCACCCAGCCGGAGCCCGCCGCGCCCGCGGGCACCCGCATCGGCACCCACAGGATCAGGTCGGCGAACGACAGGTCGGCGAGCAGCTGCCAGTCGGACACCAGCGAGTGCAGCCACTCCACGTCGGCGGCCGAGAGGGTGGTGTAGTTCCTGGCGAGGTCGGTAAGCGTGGGCACTGTTCCATTTTGACACGCGCCGGCCAGGTGAAATTTCCTCATCAGAGCATGAGCTGGCATTATGCGCCCATGCAGGGCTCCGCTCACCCCACGTTCGATCCGCTCGCCGGGCTGCGCACGGCCGCGGCCGCGCGCGAGGCCGCTGGCCTGCGGCGATACCTCGTGCCGCGCGCCGCAGGCGAGGCCACACTGGACCTGGCGTCCAACGACTACCTCGGGCTGTCCGGCGACGCCAGGCTCGCCGAGGCGGCGGCCGAGGCAGCGCGCGTCTGGGGGACAGGGGCTACCGGGTCCCGGCTGGTGACCGGCACTACGGCGCTGCACGCCGAGCTCGAAGCGGAGCTGGCCGAGTTCACCGGCGCGGCGGCGGCGCTCGTGTTCTCCTCCGGCTACCTGGCCAACCTCGCCGTCGTGACCGCGCTGACCGGCGCGCTGAGCGGCGACGGCGTGCTCATCGTGTCCGACGAGCGGAATCACGCCTCGCTCGTCGACGCGTGCCGGCTCGCGCGCCGCCCCGGCGTGCGCGTCCTGGTGACC
>NZ_JBARCR010001133.1:0-3084 GCF_049794275.1 Trebonia sp. | reverse complement strand
CGCCTTGTACGAGATCGCCACGGCGCGGTCTCGGCTAGCATGACTAGCAGCCGGCCGGTGTAGCTCAGCAGGCAGAGCGTCCGCCTTGTAAGCGGCAGGTCAGCGGTTCGAATCCGCTCACCGGCTCTAGGATTCCGAACGATCATCCCGACTTCGTGCCTTCCGCGTGCCAGATCGGCCCGGTACAGCCGCAAGGCCGGTTGTAGGATCGTCACTCTGTCGCGCGCGCGACTTCGGCGTCCACAGCACCGGGAGTACCGGCCGACGCGGCCTCCGCCAGGTAGCGGTCACCATGCCGGACCGGGCTGAAGGCGAACGACAGCGCGATCAGCGCGATCAAGATCCCTGAGGCCGCGTAGACGTCGGCGACACTGCCGGTCAAGCGGATGGCGGCCGCGCCCGCCAGCGCGCCGAGCGGGATCGCCGACCAGGCGAGCACGCTGGCGACGCTGATGACCCGCCCGTACAGGCGGCTCGGCACGATGGCCTGACGCAGCGCCCCGGTGTTGATGTTCAGCAGGAGGCCGAAACCCGACGACGCGGCCCACAGGACCAGCGCGGCCGGGTACGAGCCGAGCAGGGCCATCACAGTGACCGTGAGCCCGCTGATCACGAGCGCGCCCAGGGCGGTAACCGCGAACGACAGCCGCCGCCGGATCGGCGCCGCGGCGGCGGCGACGATCACGATGCCCGCGGCGCCGGCCGCGAACAGCAAGGCTACCTGCGTGTCACTGGCGCCGAGGGTCTGCTTGGCGAACAGGACGAGCTGGGCGATCGGCGTGGCCGCAACGAAGTTGATCAGGGCCATCATGATGGAGATGCTGCGCAGCACCGGATGGGACCAGACGAAGCGCAGGCCCTCCCGGACATCCTCGAACAGGCCCGTCCCGCCAGCCGCGCGGCGCGCGGGCGGCGGCTCGGAGTTGAAACTGCGCCTGATGGCGGCGAGGCACGCGGCGGAGACCAGGAAGCTGGCCGCGTCGAAGAACAGCAGGCTGGCCGGTGACATGAACGTGACCAGAACCCCGGCGAGAATCGGTCCGACGATCTGGCCCGCCGAGTTCGTCGCCATGATCCGCCCGTTGGCGGCCACGAGGTCGTCCTTCCCGACCAGGCTCGGAATCGCCGCGAACTCGCCGCAGTTGAACAGGATCCCCAGGGCGGACTGGACGAACGCCACCGCGTAGATATCAGCCACCACAAGCTCGCCGGACAGTGCGAGCACCGGCAGGACCACGATCACCGCGGCGCGGGCGACATCCGTCCATAGCATCATCCGCCTGCGGTCCAGCCGGTCCACGAGGGCGCCGAGCACCAGCCCAAACAGCAGGTAAGGCAGCAAGTTGGCGGCGGTCGAGAGCGCGAGGTCGGTGGCGGAACCGGTCAGCTTGAACACCAGCAGCGGAAAAGCGAACGACGTGAACGAACTGCCCACCTGAGAGATGAGCTGCCCACCGAAGTAGAGCCAGAAATCGCGCCCGAGCGTGCGTTGACGCCCCCGCGGCTGGATCACAAGCAGACGGTAGTGAGCACCTTAGGCGACGTCAAACGCCCGGGCCAGGGCCGCCTGTGTCGCGGATCAGTTGGCGGATCCCCGCGCCATGATCCCGTGCCTAGCTTCACTTGATGTGCGACGGATCGGCTCCGCTTGATGTGCGACAGCCCTAGAGGCCAGTCTTGATGACGTGGACGGCGGCGCGGTTAGCGAGGCAAAGACGAAGCCTAACTACGTCCCGGAGCCGCAGTTCCCGCCGGTGCGCGCAGCTGGTCGAGGGCGCGGTTGGTACCGGGGTGACTGCCATGTTCATTCCGCCCGCTCGCTGGGCGGTGAGCTGACGCCGGGGCAGCTTGCGGCTGCGGCGCGAAGGAGCGGGCTGGACTTCATCGCCATCACCGAGCACAACACTGCCGACACGCACGGCGCGTGGGGGCAGCTAGCCGGGGACGACCTGCTAGTGATTCTGGGCCAGGAGGCCACCACCCGGACCGGGCACTGGCTGGCCCTAGGCCTGGACCCCGGACAGGTGGTCGAGTGGCGGTACGACGTCTGTGACGATCTGATCGATCGGTACGTAAGCCAGGTCCACCAGGCGGACGGGCTGTGCGTGGTCGCTCACCCGCACGCCCCCTATCCGGGCGGGGTTTTCATGTACCCGTTCGACGGCTTCGACGCGGTTGAGGTGTGGAACGGCCTGTGGAGGTCGGACCGGCCCTGGAACGCGGACAACCACGTGGCGGTGGCCGAATGGGGGCGCACGCTGGCCGCTGGCATCCACGCGGGGCACTGGCTGCCCGCGATCGGCAACAGCGACACCCACCTGCACGGTCAGATTGCCGTCCCGCACACCGTCGTGCTGGCCGACGAGCTGAGCACCAGCGCAGTCCTGGCCGGAATCCGGGCAGGACACAGCTGGATCGCCGGATCAGCCGCCGTCAGCCTGTCGCTGCACGTCCTGGCCGGTGACCGCAGCGCTGGAATCGGCGAGCAGCTGAGCACCGAAGGCGAACCTGTCGTGGTCCGGGCTATGGTCAGCGGCGTGCCGTCTGGCACGGTCAGCTTCCACACTGACCGCGGCACAGTTCACCAGGCGCCACTGCCCGGTGACGGGCCGGGCAGCATCGAATGGCGCACCACCGCTGAGGAGGCAGCATTCGTCAGAGTCGAGATACGCCGACCAGGACAGGACATGGCGGCACTCACCAACCCCGTGATTCTGTACTGAAACCCGAAACTGTGCTGCGCCCCGAAAGCTCCGGGAGTGTCGCACATCAAGCGGAGCCTGACATGAGCCATGAGCCATGAGCCATGAGCCATGATCCCTGTCCATGATCCCAAGTTGTGACAAGTTTCTTTACGGTTTCAAGAGCGCGCCCCTCCGGGGCACGCCGCGCCTCGCGGCGTGTGGCTGTAGTCGCAGAATTGCAAGCATTGGCGGGAACGTAGCAGCGGAACGCGCTTAGCCCACCGGTACGCCAGTAGTGCCGGGCACTGCTCTCCGCTGGGCGGCGCTGACGCCGCGCGCTCTCGCTTGGGGCTTCGCGCGCGGCGAGCGCCGCCCGCGTCAGCGCCCCCCGCTCCTGTCT
>NZ_JBARCR010001132.1:0-3134 GCF_049794275.1 Trebonia sp. | reverse complement strand
CCAGGCAGCCAGGACGTGGTGATCTGGACGCTGGCGGTACGCGCGGCGGCGGGAACCGCCTGGACCGCCGCGTCGCCCGACGGCATGGGCCTGGCCGGGCCTGGCACGCACGCGATCACCGCGCTGGCCGGCGCAGGGTCCACGCTGACCGGGGTCGGCTACTTCGCCACTCCGGCGACCGAAGTGCCGACCATCTGGCAGTCCCCGGTGCGCAACTGACTACCATGCTGTAGTCATGACAAGCACCCAGCCCGCCACCGTCTTCATCACCGGCGCGAGCAGCGGCTTCGGGGCCGCCACCGCGCGCAGGTTCGCCGCCGCCGGCGTCCGCGTCATCGCCGCCGCCCGCCGGGTTGACCGGCTCGATGACCTGGCCAAGGAACTTGGCCCTAGCGCCCTGACGGTCGCGCTGGATGTCCGGGACCGGGACGCCGTGTTCGCCGCGGTGGCCTTGCTGCCGCCGGAGTTCGCCGCCGTCGACGTGCTGGTGAACAACGCCGGCCTGGCCCTCGGGCTGGGGCCCGCCCAGGAGGCGGACCTGGACGAGTGGGACCAGATGATCGACACCAACTGCAAGGGCCTGACCTACTGCACGAGGGCGATCCTGCCCGGCATGGTGGCCCGCGGGCGCGGCCACGTGATCAACCTCGGATCCGTGGCGGGCACCTACCCGTACCCGGGCGGGAACGTGTACGGCGGCTCGAAGGCGTTCGTCCACCAGTTCAGCCTGGACCTGCGCAGCGACCTGCACGGCACCGGCGTGCGGGTCACCTCCGTCGAGCCGGGCATGGCCGACACGGAGTTCTCCACGGTCAGGTTCGGCGGCGACAAGGAGCAGGCGGACGCCGTCTACGCGGGCATGCAGCCGCTGACCGCCGACGATATCGCCGAGGCGATCTACTGGGCGGCGGCTCAGCCGCCCCACGTCAACGTCAACAGGATCGAGCTGATGGCGACCGCGCAGAGCTTCGCCCCGTTCCAGGTCACCCGCGAAGGCTAAATCTGGCCGAAGACGTCTTCGCGGCGGTTGGCCAGCGACGGCAGCGTGGCCCGCACCGAGTCCACGAACGACATGTCGGCCTCGGCCACGAGCACGCCCGCGGCGGGGCCAAGGTCGGCGCGGACCACGCCGAGCGGGTCGATGAGCATGCTCCGGCCCACGCCCGTCGGCGCGCGGGTCGGCTTCGAGTCGGGATCGGGCACCTGCCCGGCGGCGGCGACCCACACGGTGTTCTCGATCGCGCGGGCGCGCAGCAGCGTCACCCAGTGCTCCTCTTTGAACAGGCCCGCCTGCCAGGCGGCGCTGACCGTGACCAGCGACGCGCCGCGGAGCGCCAGCGCGCGGGTCAGCTCGGGGAACCGGATGTCGTAGCAGACCTGCAGCCCGACGGGCACGCCGCCGAGCGCCGCGACGACAACGTCAGAACCCGGCGCGACCAGCTCCGACTCGCGCTGCCCGAGCGCGTCGAACAGGTGCAGCTTCCGGTACGCCGCCACCTGTGACCCGGCGGCGGAGAACGCGACCGCGGTGTTGTACACCCGGCCGTCGGGCGCCGGCTCGAAGACGCCCACGACGGCGGCGACCCCGGCCGACGCGCACGCCGCGGCCAGCTCCGAGCAGAACGGCCCGTCCAGCGGCTCCGCCGCCGCCCGCAAGTCGCTGCCGAACCTGACCATGGTCGCCTCGGGGAATACAGCGAGCGACGCGCCGCCGCTCGCCGCCTCGTCGAGCGCCGTGTGTACCCGCGCCAGGTTGACCGAAGGATCGGGGCTGACAGGAAGCTGGCACAACGCGATACGCATGCCGCCCACAATAGGTCTGTGACACGACCTCTGCTGAACCGCCGCCTGCATGGCCTCGGCACTTCGATTTTCGCCGAGATGTCCGCCCGCGCCGTCGCCACCGGCGCCGTCAACCTCGGTCAGGGCTTCCCCGACGTGGACGGCCCGCCGTCCGTCGCGCAGGCCGCCGCGACGGCGATCATGACGGGGCACGGCAACCAGTACCCGCCCGGTCCCGGCATCCCTGAGCTGCGGGCGGCCGTCGCGGACCACCAGCGCCGGTGCTACGGCCTGGCGTACGACCCGGGCACCGAGGTGCTGATCACCGCGGGCGCGACGGAAGCGATCGCGGCCGCCTTGCTGGCGCTCCTCGAGCCCGGCGACGAGGTGATCGCCTTCGAGCCGTACTACGACTCGTATGTGGCCAACATCGCGATGGCCGGCGCCACGCGGGTGCCGCTCACCCTCAGGCCGCCGGCCTTCCGCCCTGACCTGGCCGAGCTGGAGAGCCTGATAACAGCGAGAACGAGGCTCATGCTGATCAACAGCCCGCACAACCCGACGGGCATGGTCCTCACCCGCGCCGAGACCGAGGCCATCGCGGACATCGCGAAGCGGCACGATCTGCTGGTCGTGACCGACGAGGTGTACGAGCACCTGACGTACGACCGTGAGCACATCCCGTTCGCGACCGTCGACGGGATGCGGGAGCGGACCGTCTCGGTCAGCAGCGCGGGCAAGACGTTCAGCTTCACCGGCTGGAAGGTCGGCTGGGTGACCGGGACGCCGGAGATCGTCAACGCGGTGCGCACGACGAAGCAGTTCCTCACCTTCGTCGCCAGCGGCCCGTTCCAGTACGCGGTCGCCGAGGCCCTGCGGCTTCCCGACGAGTACTTCGCCACCCTGGCCAGCGACCTTCAGACGAAGCGCGACCTGATGGCGCAGGGGCTCAGCGACATCGGCTTCGAGGTCTACCAGCCCGACGGCACGTACTTCATCACGACCGACATCGCGCGCCTCGGCGAGAAGGACGCGGTCGAGTTCTGCCTCGGCCTGCCGGAGCGGGCGGGCGTGGTGGCGATCCCGAACGCGGTGTTCTACGACGACAAGGAGGCCGGGCGGACCCAGGTCCGGTTCGCCTTCTGCAAGCGCCAAGAGATACTGGAGGAAGCCCTCAGCCGGCTGGAGGTCCTCGCCTACTGAACGGGAGGCGCTCGATGACGAGTATCGCCGAGCCAGTGCGAGCCGACGCGGCGTTCGGCACAGACCTGTACGCGCAGCTCGCGGGCCCCGGCAGCCTGGTGTTCTCCCCGGCGTCGATCGCGGCGGCGCTGCGGATGGCGCTGGTCGGC
>NZ_JBARCR010001131.1:0-4912 GCF_049794275.1 Trebonia sp. | reverse complement strand
GGGGCAGCCCCGGCGCGGCGGGTGCGGCGGCGCGGCCGCGCCGCGCTGACCTCTTCCCTGACGAGCTCGATCACGGCCATCGGGGCGGCGTCGCCCTTGCGCGGACCGAGCTTCGTGATGCGGGTGTAGCCACCTGGCCGGTCGGCGAAGCTGGGGCCGATCTCGGTGAACAGGTTGTGCACGATGCCCTTGTCAGGGACCACGGTCAGCACCTGGCGGCGCGCGTGCATGTCACCGCGCTTCGCGAAGGTGATGAGCTTCTCCGCGTACGGACGCAGCCTGCGCGCCCGTGCCTCGGTCGTGGTGATCTTGCCGTGCTCGAAGAGCGCGGCAGCCAGATTGGACAGCATGTGCCGCTGGTGAGCCGGGCTGCCGCCCATCCGGGCACCCTTGGTAGGCGTGGGCACCTGATTACCCTTTCTGTAGCGTCGGCGAGCCAGTACCGCTTAGTACTGCTCGGTTTCGACGTAGCTCTCGTCTTCGTCGCCGGTGAAGGAGTCCACGGCGCTGCTCGGGTCGAACCCGGGCGGGGAGTCCTTGAGCGCCAGGCCCATGTCGACCAGCTTCTGCTTGACTTCCTCGATGGACTTCGCGCCGAAGTTCCTTATGTCAAGCAGGTCCTGCTCGCTCCGTGCGACCAGTTCGCCCACGGTGTGGATGCCCTCGCGCTTGAGGCAGTTGTAGGACCGGACGGTCAGGTTCAGGTCCTCGATCGGCAGCGCCAGGTCGGCCGCGAGCGCGGCGTCCGTCGGCGACGGGCCGATGTCGATGCCCTCGGCGTCGACGTTGAGCTCCCTCGCCAGGCCGAACAGCTCGGTCAGCGTCTTCCCGGCACTCGCCACCGCGTCACGCGGTCGCATGCACGGCTTGGTCTCGACGTCCAGGATCAGCCGGTCGAAGTCGGTGCGCTGCTCGACCCGGGTGGCTTCCACCTTGTAGGTCACGCGCAGCACCGGCGAGTAGATGGAGTCGATCGGAATCCGGCCGATCTCCTGGCCCGGCTGCTTGTTCTGGGTGGCGGAGACGTACCCGCGGCCGCGCTCGACCGTGAGCTCCATCTCCAGCTTGCCCTTGCTGTTGAGCGTCGCGATGTGCAGCTCGGGGTTGTGCACCTCGACCCCGGCAGGCGGCGCGATGTCGGCCGCGGTGACCGCGCCCGGCCCCTGCTTGCGCAGGTACATGACCACCGGCTCGTCGTGCTCCGAGGAGACGACAAGCTGCTTGAGGTTCAGGATGAGGTCGGTGACGTCTTCCTTGACCCCGGGCACCGTGGTGAACTCGTGCAGTACGCCCTCGATGCGGATCGACGTGACCGCCGCCCCGGGGATGGAGGACAGCAGGGTACGCCGGATCGAGTTCCCGATCGTGTAGCCGAAGCCTGGCTCCAGCGGCTCGATGGTGAACTTCGACCGGTAGTCGCCGGCCTGTTCCTCGCCGAGCGAGGGACGCTGTGCGATGAGCATTTGACTTTCCTTTCCGCCGGGACCGCTATATGAACCGGCGAACGGCCTGCGGGCGACTATCGCCCCCAGGGGGGTGCTACTGCGTTATTGCGTTACTTGGAGTAGTACTCGACGATGAGCTGCTCTTGGACCTGCGTGTCGATCTGCGCCCTGACCGGCATCTGGTGCACGAGGATGCGCATCTGGTCCGGCATGACCTCGAGCCAGGCGGGCACGGCGCGCTCGCCGGCCTCGGCGCGGGCGATCACCATCGGGGTCAGCTCAAGCGACTTCTGCGCGACCTCGATGACGTCGTTCTCGCTCACCCGGAAGGACGGGATGTCCACCCGCCTGCCGTTGACCATGATGTGGCCGTGCGCGACCAGCTGACGGGCCATGTCGCGGCTCTTGCCGAACCCGGCGCGGTACACCACGTTGTCCAGGCGGCTCTCCAGGATCTGCAGCAGCGTCTCGCCGGTCCGGCCGGACTTGCGCGCGGCCTCGGCGTAGTAGCCGCGGAACTGCTTCTCAAGCACGCCGTAAATCCGGCGGGCCTTCTGCTTCTCGCGGATCTGCAGCAGGTACTCGCTGTCCTTCTGCCGGATCCTGCCGTGCTCGCCCGGCGGGTAAGGCCGGATCTCGATCGGGCACTTCGGCGAGTCGCACTTGCTGCCCTTCAGGAACAGCTTGACCTTCTCACGACGGCACAGCTTGCAGTCCGCCCCGGTGTAACGAGCCATCAGTCTCTCCTCAGACCCGCCGCCGCTTGGGCGGACGGCAGCCATTGTGCGGAACGGGGGTCACGTCCTGGATGGACCCCACCTCAAGGCCGGTCGCCTGCAGCGACCTGATCGCGGTCTCCCGGCCGGAACCCGGCCCCTTGACGAAGACGTCGACCTTGCGCATGCCGTGCTCCATGGCACGGCGCGCGGCGGCCTCTGCGGCCTGCTGGGCGGCGTACGGGGTGGACTTGCGCGAGCCCTTGAACCCGACCTGGCCCGAAGACGCCCACGCGATCACGTTGCCCGTCGGGTCGGTGATCGAGACGATGGTGTTGTTAAACGTGGACCGGATGTGGGCGTGCCCGTGGGCGATGTTCTTCCGTTCCTTGCGGCGCACCTTCTTCGGTGCGCCCTGGCTGGTCTTACGAGGCGGCATCTGCTTCCTGACTCCTGAGGTGGTCTTATCCCGGTGCTGGGACTACTTCTTCCCGGCCTTCTTCTTGCCGGCGACGGTCTTCTTCTTGCCCTTGCGGGTACGCGCGTTCGTCTGCGTCCGCTGGCCGCGCACCGGGAGGCCCTTGCGGTGCCTGATGCCCTGGTAGCAGCCGATCTCGATCTTGCGCCGGATGTCGGCCTGGACTTCCCGGCGAAGGTCACCTTCGACCTGGTAGTTGGCGTCGATCCAGTCGCGCAGCTTCAGCAGGTCATCCTCGGAGAGGTCGTAGACCCGGGTGTCGCCGCTCACGCCGGTGTTCTCGAGGGTCTGGAGCGCACGGGTGCGGCCGACCCCGTAGATGTAGGTAAGCGCGACCTCAAGCCGCTTGTCGCGCGGCAGGTCGACGCCAGATAGACGTGCCATGTGCGGGCAGTTCTCCTTCGTCGTGGTGGAGGTCCTCCGCACCGCTGTCCCGTCCCTGCCCAGGACCGGGCCCCGGCCTCCAACCGGGGGCGGCGGCCGTCGGCCGCTCGCGGTGCGCGTGTTATGTCGCGTATTCGGTTATGTGCTGTTCAGCTTATGCGCGCGTCTGGACTGCTCGTCTCTTTGCGGGGGGCCGACCCCCCGCACCCCCCGTCAACCTTGGCGCTGCTTGTGCCGGGGGTCAGAGCAGATCACCATGACGCGGCCGTGGCGGCGGATGATCCGGCACTTGCTGCAGATCTTCTTGACGCTCGGCTTGACCTTCACGGCTAACTCTCGCTCTCTTGCTTCTTTACTTGTACCGGTAGACGATCCGGCCGCGGCTCAGGTCGTACGGGCTGAGTTCCACGACCACCCGGTCATCGGGCAGGATCCGGATGTAGTGCATCCGCATCTTCCCGCTGATGTGGGCGAGTACCTTGTGCCCGTTGTCCAGCTCCACCCGGAAGAAGGCATTCGGCAACGTCTCGACCACCGTGCCCTCGATCTCGATGGCGCCGTCTTTCTTGGGCATATCCTCCGCGTTTCGTCGTGCGTAGTGTTGCGTAATCTTGATTTGGTATCGCGGCTGTTCGCAGCTGCCCAGCGAGAGCGCCGGGCTAGGGCGTTACGCACTCCCCGTGGCGAAGAGCCATACGGAAGGCCAGCCGATGGGCCGCAGCAGAGTCTACTAGACCTATCCCGCGAGTGCGAACCGGCTTTGATAACACGGTCGGCGCGGGGTCTATTCCCTAGCCTGCCGGCGGGCGATGGCCAGGGCCCACGGGATGACGATCAGCAGGAACCAGGGGATCCACGCGGCGCCGCCGCTGACAAGGCCGACGCCAAGCCAGGCGACGAGCAGCGCCGTGCTGACCGCCGCCCACGCCGCCCAGGTGGTGACGCCGCGGGAGCTGATCACCCCCTGGCCGCGCTGATCGACGGCCGACCCGCGGGGACGCAGCGCGCCGGGCGGGGCCGCCCTGATGCCGGCGGCAGGCAGCCGGTACAAGTCGATGGCGGGCAGGTCGGCGAGCAGCGCGTCGAGATCGCCGATGGTCTTCGCCGTGAACGTCCTGTCGACCCGTTCGTCGAACTCCTCGGGGGTCAGCCTGCCCTGCGCGTGGTGCTCGCGCAGTAGCTCCGCCGTGCGGTCCCTGTCCTTGTCCGAGGCGCGGAGCCGCGGGTCACCCGGCATCGGGGTCGCCACCAGTCACAAATGTGACGCGGTCGGGAGGAGGCACCTTACGTTCTGACAAATCGGTAAGAACCCACGGACCGGCAGCCGTGATCGCCACGGTGTGCTCGAAGTGCGCGGCCCGCGAGCCGTCGAGCGTCACGACTGTCCAGCCGTCGGCAAGCTCGACGGTGCGCTCGCCGCCACGGGTGATCATCGGCTCGATCGCCAGCGCCATCCCGGCGCGGAGCCGCGGCCCCTGACCGGCCGTGCCAAAGTTCGGGACCGGCGGGTCCATGTGCATCGCGGTCCCGATGCCATGCCCGGTGTACTCCCGGATCAGCCCGTACTGCCCGGCGCCCCGCACCGACCGCTCGACCGCATGGGATATATCCCCGAGCCGGTTCTCCGGCCGAGCCTGCGCGATCCCAGCCCAGAGCGCCGCCGCACAGTCATCGAGCATCGCCTGATCAGCAGGATCGATCTCCCCCACCCCCAGGGAGATAGCGGCATCCCCATGCCACCCATCCACAATGGCCCCGCAGTCGATAGAAATAATGTCCCCGGCTTCCAACCGCCGCTCAGGGCTAGGGATCCCATGCACGATCTCTTCATTAACAGAGGTGCATATGACCGCGGGATACCCGTAGTACCCAAGAAACGACGGCTCCGC
>NZ_JBARCR010001130.1:0-1529 GCF_049794275.1 Trebonia sp. | reverse complement strand
GGCTCGACGACGCCGGGGCGGCCGCCTTCTTCATCACCTACCAGACCGGGTGGTTCGGGCTGCACCGGCGGGCCCGGCTGGCGGCCGGCGAGACGCTGCTGGTCCATGCGGCGGCGGGCGGCGTCGGCAGCGGCGCCGTCCAGCTGGGCAAGGCCGCCGGGGCACGGGTCATCGGCGTGGCCGGCGGGCCGGAGAAGACGGCGGTGGCACGGGAACTCGGCGCGGACGTGGTCGTGGACCGGCATCGTGAGGACTTCGTCGCGGTCGTCAAGGAGGTCACCGGCGGACGCGGCGCGGACGTCGTGTACGACCCCGTAGGCGGCGACGCGTTCCGCAAGTCCACCAAGTGCATCGCGTTCGAGGGCCGGATCCTGGTCGTCGGCTTCGCCAGCGGCGACATCCCGTCGGCCGCGCTGAACCACGCGCTCGTGAAGAACTACTCGATCGTCGGCCTGCACTGGGGCCTGTACCAGCAGCGGGACCCTGGCGCGATCGCCGACTGTCACGCCGAGCTGACCAGGCTCGCCGCGGCCGGGACGATCCGGCCGCTGATCAGCGAGCGGCTGACGCTCGCCGACGTGCCGGACGGGCTGCGGCGGCTCGCCGCCGGGGCCACCATCGGCCGGGTGGTCTTCCTGCCCTGAGCGTCAACAGGCGGCGGCACGGCGGAGCAGGTGAGCGCGTTCGGCGGCGTTGCCGGTCATGGCCGCGGCGCGTTCGAATTCGGCGCGGGCTTCCGCGTCCCTGCCAAGCCGGGCGAGCAGGTCGCCGCGGACGCTCGGCAGCAGGTGATAGTGCTGGAGCGCGGGATCGCCGGCCAGTGAGTCCACGATGGGCAGGGCCGCGGCCGGGCCGTCAGCCATCGCGACCGCGACGGCGCGGTTGAGCTCGACCACCGGGGACGGGCTGAGCGAGGCGAGCATCTGGTACAGGGTCGCGATGCGGGTCCAGTCCGTGTCCTCGGCGATGAGGGCCCTGGCGTGGCACGCGGCGAGCGCGGCCTGCAGCACGTACGGGCCGCTGACCTCGCTGCCGCTGAGCGATCGCGCCCTGGCTAGCGACTCGAGACCGTGGGTGATGAGCAGCCGGTCCCACCGGCTGCGATCCTGGTCGAGCAGCGTGATCATCGCGCCGTCCTGGCCGGCGCGGGCCGGGATGCGGGACGCCTGGATCTCCATCAGCGCGACAAGCCCGTGCACCTCGGGCTCGTCAGGCGCGAGCGCGGCGAGCATGCGGCCCAGCCGCATCGCTTCCTCGCACAGGTCTGCCCGCGTCCAGGAGTCGCCAGAGGTCGCCGCGTACCCCTCGTTGAAGATCAGGTAAACGACCTCGAGGACGGACGCGAGCCGGGCCTCGAGTTCCGCGCCGACCGGTACCTCGAACGGCACCCGCGCGTCGCTGAGCGCCTTCTTCGCGCGAGTGACGCGCGCCGCCATCGTGGGCGTGGACACCAGGAACGCGCGCGCGATCTGCTCGGTCGACAGGCCGGCGACCAGCTTCAGGGTGAGCGCCACCCGCGCGTCCCGCGA
>NZ_JBARCR010001129.1:0-5348 GCF_049794275.1 Trebonia sp. | reverse complement strand
GGGGCGGGGCCGCGGCCGTCACCGCCGCCCTGCTCGACGGCGAGCGCACGCTGGCCAGCGCCCGTACGACGCTGCGCATCGGCCGGCCGGGCGCGCACGCCGTCGCGCTCACCATCGGCGGGACTGGCCCGGTGAGCTACTGGTCGCCGGAGCAGCCGAAGCTGTACACGGTACGCACGACCCTCACCTACGCCGGGGGCTCCGGTGTGCGAGCCCGGCCCGGCGGCACGCACACGACCGGCACCAGGACCGGGTTCCGCGCGGCCGTCTTCCGCCAGGACGGCTTCTACCTCAACGGCAGCCGGCAGGCGATCTTCGGCCTCAACCGGCACCAGCTGTTCCCTTACCTCGGCATGGCGGCCCCGGCCCGGCTCCAGCGCAGGGACGCGGAGATCCTCAAGAACGAGCTCAACGTCAACATGGTCCGCTGCTCGCACTACCCGCAGTCGCCGCACTTCCTGGACGCCTGTGACGAGCTGGGCATCATGGTCTGGGAGGAACCGCCCGGCTGGGGGTTCGTAGGGGACGCCGCGTTCCAGCGCCAGGTGCTCGCCAACGTCCGCGACATGGTGGTCCGCGACAGGAACCGCCCCTCGGTGGTCGTGTGGGGCACGCGGCTCGACGAGACGAAGAACTACCCCGCGCTGTACGCGCGGGCCCGCGAGATCGCCTATGCCCTTGACGGCTCCCGGCAGACCAGCGGCGCGATGACGACCCAGTCGACGGCGGGCTGGGCCGAGGACGTCTTCGGCTACGACGACTACCACGTGGTAGCCGGGGAGCCCAGCCTCGCGCCGCCCGTCGCCGGGGTGCCTTACCTGGTGAGCGAGGCGGTGGGGACGATCCTGCCCACCTTCCGCTGGTTCGACCCGCCGGCCGTGCTGGCCGGCCAGGCCTACGCGCACGCCCTCGCCCACGACCAGGCGGGGTCGGATCCCCGGTACGCGGGCCTGATCGCCTGGTGCGGCTTCGACTACTACTCGGGGCCGCCGTCGGCCAGCGACGCCTGGGGACGGATCAGGAACTGGCGCGGGATGAAGACGCCGGGTATTGCCGACGTGTTCCGGGTGCCGAAGCCCGGCGCCGCCGTCTACCGGGCCCAGGCCGACCCGGCGGCCAGGCAGGTGATCGTCCCCGCGTTCTTCTGGGACAACCGGACGCCGCCCGGTGCGGCGGCCATGTTCGCCACCAACTGCGACCGCCTGGAGATCTACCTGGACGGCGAGCACCACGCGACCGCCACGCCGGAGGTGGCGACGTTCGGCAACCTCGGTCACCCGCCCGCGTTCGCCGACCTCACGGTCGCCGGGGGCGCCCTGCCCGACGTGCGAGTGGACGGGTACACCGCGGGCGGCGCGCGGCCGGCCGCCACGCTGCTGATGACGGCCGACACCAGCCGCGACCGGCTGGTGCTCACCGCTGACGACGCCGTGATCGTCGCCGACGGCTCGGATGCCACCAGGATCACGTTCCGCGCCGCCGACGCCTACGGCAACCACCGGCCGGGCGTGACTGGCGACGTCGCGCTGTCCGTCCGCGGGCCGGCGGTCCTCATCGGGAGCAACCCGTTCCCGTTCGGGGAGTCCGGCGGGGTCGGCGGCGCGTTCCTGCGGTCGGTGCCCGGCAAGACGGGCACCGTGACCGTCACCGCACGGCACCCCAGCCTCGGGGAAGCGACGGTGGCCGTGCGAGTCAGCCGGGCTTGCGCGGGCACCGCGTAAGCGCCTGACGTCGATCGCTGTCATGCTTCGGAACGGGCCCGTGGTTCCCGCGCCGGCGCCCCGAGTAGCCCCGTAAGCTGACGGCGATGAAGGTGACTGTTGCCGAACTCGGGCCCGCCGAGTTCCGGTCGGCGATCGACGGGTTCGTGGCCGTGTACGCGGCCGCGATGAAGCCGCCGGAGCGGATGCTCGCCGGGCGGGACATCATCATGGACAGGCACGCCGCCAACCCCGGTTTCCGCGGGCTGGCGGCGCTCGTCGACCAGAACGCCCTCGCCGGGTTCACCTACGGGTTCCACGGCGCGCCCGGGCAGTGGTGGCACGACGTCGTGGCCGGTGCTCTCGCGCTGGGGCCCCGCGACGGCGGGGCCTATCTGGACGACTCCTTCGAGGTCGCCGAACTGCACGTCGTCCCCGACTACCAGGGCATGGGCATCGGCAGGGAGCTGCTGCTGCGGCTGACCGAGGACCGCCAGGAACGCACCGCCGTGCTGTCCACCATGGACACCGAGTCGCCCGCCAGGCGGCTGTACCGGACGTCCGGGTTCACCGACCTGCTGACCGGGTTCCGGTTCTCCGGCGGCGAGCCGCCCTACGCGGTGATGGGCGCGCGGCTGCCGCTCCGGTCACCGTCAAGCGACCCGGGGGACGACGCGCCTGACCAGCCCTGGCCGCGCTCGCCGAGGCCGAGCAGCTGGTAGATCTCCCTCGTCGCGCGGGACCAGTTGAGCGTGTAGAAGTGCAGTCCCGGCGCGTCCTCGGCGAGCAGGCGCTCGGCCAGCGCGGCGGCGTAGCTGACGCCGATCTCCCTGATCGCCGTCTTGTCGCCCTTCTCGTCGGCCTTCCGCAGCCGGGCCAGCAGGTCGGGGGGCACCTTGCAGCCGCCGAGCTCGAGCGCGCGCTCCACCACCCGCAGGCTGGTGACCGGCATGATGCCGGGGATGATCGGCACGTCACAGCCGAGCCGGCTGACCCGGTCCCGCAGCCGCAGGTAGTCCTCGGCGTAGAAGAACATCTGCGTGACCGCGAAGTCGGCGCCCGCCCGGCACTTGTCCACGAAGTACCTGGTGTCCGTCTGCGCGTCGGGCGACCGCGGGTGCAGCTCGGGGAACGCGGCGACGCCGACGCAGAAGTCGCCGGACGCCTTGACCAGCCGCACCAGCTCCGCGGCGTGCGCCAGGCCGCGCGGGTGCCTGACCCACTCGGCGTTGGGGTCGCCTGGCGGGTCGCCGCGCAGCGCCAGCACGTTGCGCACGCCGACGTCGGCGTAGGAGCCGATCACGTGCCGCAGCTCCTGGACGGAGTGGCTCACCGCGGTCAGGTGCCCGACCGGGGTCAGCGACGTCTGCGCGGCGATCTTGCCGGTCACCCGCACCGTCCGGTCCCTGGTGGAGCCGCCGGCGCCGTACGTCACCGAGACGAAGGTCGGCTGCAGCGGCTCGAGCTGCCGGATCGCCCGCCACAGCTGCTGCTCCTCGAGCTGCGTCTTCGGCGGCATGAACTCGAAGGAGAACGACCGCCGGCCCGCCTTGAGCAGATCGGAGATCGGCTGGCGCGGCCGGCGGACCGCGCTGGCTGAGACTGCAGGGGCGACTGGGACAGCGTGGAATCGGCGCGGTCTCGGCGGCATGTGGGCCAGCATAACCCATGGAGCAATTTCCTGTGGCCCGACCACAAGCGAATCTCACCGACCGCCTGCTCCTGGACGCCCGCACCGGTGAACCGGTCGACTTACAGGTTGAAAGGCCAGAGTCTACGGCGGCCGGGCCTGGCAAGACCTCAGCCGCGGCGCTGAGCATGATCACGAAAGAAAAATCTCCTATGCGCGTACTTTTCTTTCGTGATCATGAAATCAGCGGCCTTAGGCCGGCCGCCGCCCTCGCCGGTGAGGGGGCGGCCCTGGGGATGGGCCCGGCCAGCACTGTCTTGCCGCCGGCCACCGTCGCGGCCTCGCACGACAGGCGTGCGGGAGCGCCCGAGGTGCCCGAAGGCAAGCCGGCGGGTGGTGCGGCCGGGGTTTAGAAGGCGAGCGCCTGAGCGCGCCGGTTTACCTCGGTGCCGCGGTGCTTGCACAGCGCCTCGATCGGCGTCCCCGGGAGGGTCTCGTCGGCCGTGAACAGCCAGCGGAGGGCTTCCTCCTCGTCGAAG
Organism: Trebonia sp.; assembly: GCF_049794275.1. Classification (NCBI taxonomy): domain Bacteria; kingdom Bacillati; phylum Actinomycetota; class Actinomycetes; order Streptosporangiales; family Treboniaceae; genus Trebonia; species Trebonia sp. The sequence continues at coordinate 1,479 of NZ_JBARCR010001129.1, read as the reverse complement.
CCGCAGTCGAACAGCACCGTCAGCGTCCCGCAAAGGCCCTTGACGATCTGTCCGCCGTCAAGGAAGGCCGCCGGGACGGAACGCTGCCCGCCCGGCCTGACGACGGCCAGGAGCTTGCGGTCGCGAAGCAGCTGCTTCACGCGGCTGGTGGGGATGTTGAGCGCGACGGCTACCTCAGAGAGTGACAGCCATTCGGCGACGAGAGCGTCGGCCACGGGATCTATCTGTGCCACGAGACCAATTTCCCACGTCCCAGCGGTTCCCAAACCAGCGACATTTCGGCACAATACGGCATCTTTGCCTCAGGAGACCGTCCGGTTGCCGCCGTCAGCGCCCTGCTCGACGCGGGCCCGCAGCGCCGCCATCTCGTACTGCCAGCCGCCGCTGTTGCCCTTCCACTCGTCCTCGCGCAGCGCATCGGGCAGGTCAAGGGACGCGAAGCCGCTCTCCACCACGGTCACGCCGACCTCGTCGCCGGCCGGCCGGACGTAGAACTCCACCAGGGTGGACCTGCTCGGCGCGGGCGCAGCGCCGCCGAACGCGCTCGCCCAGCGGTACGAGACGTAGCCCTTGGGCTCGACGCGGACCACGTCGACGACGTAGGGGCGCTTGTCGTCCCCGTACTCCACGGTCGCCCGTCCCGGACCGCGGGCCGGCTCGGCCTTACTGCCGGGCAGCCACCAGCCAGGCCGCGTGACAAGCTGCCAGACGGCGTCCACGGTGGCCCTGACGGTGACCCGCTGTTCGATCCGGTCTTCCACGGCTAGACCTCTCCCTCGCCCCTCGTCGTACCGACGGCCGAGTCTTGCATATCCGGCCATCAGCCGCACTTCGACACGTGCTCATATCGACGGCGTGCTAGCTGGCAGCGTCCTTGACCGCGACGTCCTTGACCGCGACGGCGGGATCGGCGAGGCGGGCGGCGTCGACCTCGGCGTCTGCCGCGATCAAGCGGCGGCCCTGCAGCAGGTCGCGGGGGCGGTTCACGGTCAGCACCGCGGTCAGCCGGCGCGTGTCCTCAGACAGCCAGCAGGCCGACCAGGTGGCGGCGGCCGGGTCGCCGCGCCAGACGAGGCGGTCGGCGGCGGCGTGGTGGCCGGCGTACTGGACCATGCGGCCGAACTGCTCGGACCAGAAGTACGGCACCGGGTCGTAGACCTCGGCGCCGCCAGCGATGTTGGCCGCGACGACCTCCGGCGCGTGCAGCGCCGTCTCCCAGTGCTCGACCCGCAGCCGGACGCCGAACCGCAGCGACGCGAACGCCGCGCAGTCCCCCGCCGCGTAGACGCCTGGCAGCGACGCGCGCAGCCCGGGATCGACGGCGACCCCGTTGTCCAGGACCAGCCCGGAACCGGCCAGCCAGCTCACCGCGGGGCGCACCCCGACGGCCGTGACGATCTCGTCGGCCGCTAGCCAGCCGCCGGCCAGCGCCAGCCCGCCGCGCTCCACGGACTCCACCGCGGTGCCGGTCCGCAGCTC
>NZ_JBARCR010001128.1:0-2023 GCF_049794275.1 Trebonia sp. | reverse complement strand
GCGCCGGAGCCACCGCCGCGACGCCGTCCGGGCCGAGCTGGTCGGCGGTGACGGCCCCGGCGCAGCTGCTCGCGGGCCTGAACAAGCAGGGCTGGCGGCTGCCGGTCTCCCTCCCCGGCGGCCTGCCGCTGTACTCGGCCGCGCGCAGCACGACCGCCGCGGGGCAGGTGCTGGACCTCGGCTATTCTGACGGGCTCTCGGTCGTCTCGCTCTTCGTGCAGCGCGGCACGCTCGCGCAGCGGCCGGCCGGCTGGCAGCAGGTCAGCCTGCCAGGGCATCAGGTCTACGTCGCTGGGCACTCGATCATCTGGGCCGGGGGCGGGTTCGTCTACACGATGCTCGCCGATGCCCCGCCGCTGGTCGTGAGCCAGGTCGTCGCGTCCCTGCCGCGGAACACGGCGCCCGGGTTCTTCGACCGGATCATGCGCGGGTTCCGCCGCCTCGCGGCGGTCGCCGATCCCTTCCACTGAGCTAGAGTGGTGACGTGTTCGACCTGTCCGTGACCAAGCTGCTGGTCCTCGCGGTGATCGCGCTCGTGGTGTTCGGGCCGAAGGAGCTGCCGAAGATCGCGTCGCAGGCGGGCCGCGCGCTGCGCGACCTGCGCCGGATCGCCGAAGGCGCGAAGCAGGATCTCAGGGAGGGGCTCGGCCCGGAGTTCGAGGACTTCGACTTCGATGACCTGAACCCCCGCCGTTTCGTGCAGAAGCACCTGCTCGATGAGCCGGCCGCGACCCAGGCGAACGTGAGCAACGCGGGCACCGTCGCTGCCGCCAACGGCGCCAATGGTTCCACTGGTGCGCGCGCCACGCTCGAGGACGGCGCGGACCCGCCGTTCGACCTCGAGGCCACCTGAGCGGCTGCCCCGGCAGGTCCGGCCTCCCCTAGCGCGGGCTGAGGTTAAGCATCCGGCCCGCGAGGCCGCGGCCGCGGCTGGACAGCGCCTCGGCGATCTTGACGAGCTGCAGCGCGGCGGGCGATGACGGGTCGTCGAGCACGAGCGGGGTGCCGTTGTCGCCGCCCTCGCGGAGCCTGGTGTCGAGCGGAATCTGGCCGAGCAGCGGCACCGTGGTCCCGGTCAGCTGGCTCAGCTTGGCGGCGACCGCCTCGCCGCCGCCGGATCCGAACACGTCCATCTGCTCTCCGCAGTGCGGGCACAGGAGGTACGACATGTTCTCGATCACGCCGGTGATGCGCTGCCGCGTCTGGGTCACGATGGCGCCCGCGCGCTCGGCGACCTCGGCCGCGGCGAGCTGCGGCGTGGTCACCACGAGCAGCTCGGCGTTCGGCAGCAGCTGCGCGAGCGAGATCGCGATGTCCCCGGTGCCCGGCGGCAGGTCGAGCATCAGGTAGTCCAGGTCGCCCCAGAACACGTCGGCGAGGAACTGCTGCATGGCCCGGTGCAGCATCGGGCCGCGCCACACGATGGGAGTGTTCCCCTTCGTGAACATGCCCATCGAGATCACCTTCACGCCGTGCGACGACGGCGGCATGATCATGCTCTCGACGGGGGTGGGGCGGCCGGTCACGCCGAGCATCCGCGGCACCGAATGGCCGTAGATGTCGGCGTCGATGACGCCGACCTTGTGCCCGGCAGCGGCGAGCGCCGCCGCCAGGTTCACGGTGACCGAGGACTTGCCGACGCCGCCCTTGCCGCTGGCCACCGCGAGCACCTTGGTGAGCGACGCGGGCTGGGCGAACGGAATCACCGGCTCGGGGCGCCCGCCGCGCAGCTGCGTCTGCATGGCTTTCCGCTGTTCGTCGCTCATCACGTCGAGGGTGACGCGCGCCCCGGAGACGCCGGGCAGCGCGGTCACCGCGTCGGTGACCCGCGAGGTGATGGTGTCACGCATCGGGCAGCCGGCCACGGTCAGGTAGACACTGACGTCCACGAGGCCGTCGGCGCCGACCGAGACGGACTTGACCATGCCGAGTTCGGTGATGGGGCGGCCGATCTCTGGGTCGTTGACGCCGGCCAGCGCGGACGTCACCTGCTCGGTGGTGGGCAGCGGGGAGTTCATGCCCC
>NZ_JBARCR010001127.1:0-4651 GCF_049794275.1 Trebonia sp. | reverse complement strand
GGCTGACTCCGCCGGTGCCGTCGGAATTCGAGGGGCTCGGCACGGTCGCGAACCTGGTCGCCCGCGGCCTGGGCATCGCGATCATGCCCAGGCTCGCCGTCGGCGCTTACGAGCGGCGGCTGGTGGTCAGGGAGCTGCCGGCCGGGCTCGACCTGGCCAGGGACGTGTTCGCGGTGGCGCGCACCGCGAGCGTGGCGCGGCCGTCCGTCGCGGTGATCGTCAGCGCGCTGCGCGGTGCCGCGCGGTCGATCTCGCACCGGGCCGGGTCGACCCGTGACACTCAGGAGCTTCAAGAGCTGCGTGAGCCGTAAGAGCCGCGCGAGAGCGCCGGGCCCGCGAAGCCGCTGTTACCGTGTGACCTCATGGACCACGAGCTCAACCTGGACGCCGACGGCGCCACGCTGACCGCCGCGCTCACCGACATCGCCTCCGTCAGCGGCGAGGAGAAGCCGCTGGCCGACGCGATCGAGCGGGCCCTGGCGCCGCTGCCGCACCTGACGGTCGACCGCTTCGGCAACACGCTCGTCGCCCGCACGTCGCTCGGGCACCAGGAACGAGTGGTGCTGGCTGGTCATATCGACACCGTGCCGCTCGCAGGAAACGTCCCGTCGTCCTTTAATCCGGAACGTACGCGGCTGACTGGATGCGGCACATCCGACATGAAGTCGGGGGTGGCGGTGCAGCTGCGCCTCGCCGCCGGGCTGACCGGAACGCGATCGCGGCCGAACGCGCCGTCCCGCGACGTGACCTACGTGTTCTACGAGTGCGAAGAGGTCGACGTCGCAAGGAACGGGCTGTTCAAGCTGTCCCGGTCGGCTCCCGAGCTGCTGGCCGGCGACTTCGCGGTGCTGCTCGAGCCGAGCGGCGGGGCGGTCGAGGGCGGCTGCCAGGGGACGCTGCGCGCGGCGGTGACGGCGACCGGTGTGCGGGCGCACACCGCTCGCTCCTGGATGGGGCGGAACGCGATCCACGAGGCGGCCGAGATCCTGGAGGTGCTGCGGTCCTGGGAGGCGCGGACGCCCGTCGTCGACGGGCTCGAGTACCACGAGGGGCTGAACGCGGTCGCGATCAGCGGCGGCGTCGCGGGGAACGTCGTGCCCGACTCCTGCACGGTGACGGTGAACTACCGGTTCGCGCCGGACCGGAGCGGCGGCGAGGCGGAGGCGTACATCCGGTCCCTGTTTTCGGCGTGGGAGGTGTCGCTGCTCGACGTGGCCGGCGGCGCCAGGCCGGGGCTGTCGTTCCCCGCGGCCGCGGCCTTCGTCGCCGCGGTGGGCGGCACGCCGCGCGCCAAGCTCGGCTGGACGGACGTGGCCAGGTTCGCCGAGCTCGGCATCCCCGCGGTCAACTACGGTCCGGGTATCCCGGACCTCGCGCACACCCCTGGCGAGTACGTCGAGGTGGCCGCGATCGCCGAGTGCGAGTCCCGGCTCCGCGCCTGGCTGGGCGGGTGAACCCGCCTCTGCCCAGGGCCCAGCCGGGCCTGGCAAGGAAACTGCTGAGCCTTACTTCGCCATCTCGGACAGGGTGACGCTGGTCTGGTGCTTGGTGCCGTTGGCATCCACGTAGCCGATGGACAGCTGGTCGCCGGGGTGGTCACCCGCCATCAGGCTGGTCAGCCCGTCCGACGAGGCGACCGTCTGCCCGTTGACCGAGGTGATCACGTCGCCGCTGACCAGGCCGCCCGCCTGGGCCGGGGTGCCCTGGTACACCTGGCAGATCAGCGCGCCAGAGCTGACCGGCGGGGTGTAGCCGCCGACCCCGCCGCCGCCGAAACTGCCGCCGCTGAAGCCGCCGTTGCCCTGGCAGCCGCTCGGGTCGTTCGCGGCCGCGGCCGTGACGCCGAGGAAGCCGCCGAGGCCGATATGCACCGTCGAGCTGGCGTGCCCGCCCGCTATCTGGTTGGCGATCGAGATCGCGTGGTTGACCGGGATCGCGAAGCCGGCGGTGGCCTCTGACTGGTCAGGGGCGAAGCCTGAGGTGTCGGCCGCGGTGTCCATGCCGATGACCTGGGCCGACGAGTTGACGAGCGGGCCGCCGGAGTCGCCCTCCTGGATCGGCGCGTTGGTCTGGATCATGCCGTGCAGCGTCTCTTGCGTGTTGGCGCCGCTGTCGCTGGCCTGAATGGTGCGGTTCAGGCCCTGCACCGTGCCCTGCGCGGTGGCGGGGAGGCCGCCGCGGCCGCCGGCGTTGCCCAGGGCAAGGACCGCCTGGCCGACCTTGACCTTGCTGGAGTCGCCGAGGCTGGCGGTCTGCAGGCCCGAGGCGCCCTGCAGCTGCAGCAGCGCCACGTCGTCCGTGGAGTCGTAGCCGAGGACCTTCGCGGTGTACGTCTTGCCTGAAACCACCAGCGTGGCGGACACGCTGGTCGCCTCGTCGATCACGTGGTTGTTGGTCAGCACGAGGCCGTTGGGCGAGATGACAATGCCGGTGCCTTCAGCGGCGGCGTTGTTGTACTTGAGCTGCGAGGTGATGTCGACGATGGCCGGGTCGACCTTGGCTGCCAGCGCCTGCGCGTTCAGCGAGCCGGTGCCGGTGTTGGTACCGCCGCTGCCGGTCCCGTTCTGGTTGTTGCTCGGCGCCTGACCGAAGTTGCTGCCGCCGTTGCTGAAGGGATTCTGCTGGCTGCCGTTGGCCGCCGGGGCGGAGGAGGGGTCTGACGTGTGGTTCAGCGCGATCGCGGCGCCGGCGCCCACGCCGGCCGCGAGCGCCGCGACGGCCACGTAGGCGAGGACACGGCCGAACCGCGACCCGGGAGGCGGGGGTGGCGGGGTGTTGTACCCGCCCCACCCGGGACCGCCGCCCCAGGCGCCGTAACCGCCCTGCGGCGGCTGGCCATAACCCTGCTCGCCGTACCCGGGCTGGCCGTAGGCCGCGTAGCCAGGCCCGCCGTATCCTGGCTGCCCGTAGGCAGCCTGACCGTATCCTGACTGGCCGTATCCTGGCTGGCCGTATCCTGGCTGGCCGTACCCGGGCTGGCCGTAGCCCGGCTGACCGTACTGCGGCTGAGTGGGCGCCCCGGACGCTCCGGGCGCCGGGGACTCGGCGTGCCCTGCCTGGTCGCCGGGGCCGAACGCGACCGTATCGTTCGACGCGTTCTCGGCGTCGTCGTCCGCGCTACCGCCGGACGCCTCTGACCAGGGGCTGACGTACTCCGGTGGCTGCCAGCTGCCCTGCTGTTCGCTACCGCTGTCGTTGTCCTGCATAATCTCGCCTTCACCCGTGAACAGCGTACGTCGTCGTTCCTCGCCGGCCAGTGCCCGGCTGCGTCCCCTTTGCCCTCTAGTAAGCGTGCCGAACCTGAATGTGAGCTGAGGGCGTGCTCAGGATTGAGAAGAAACGCTGATGTCCGCCGCACCTTAATCTCAACCCCGGGTGGCCGCTCGATATGCCTTCTTGTTTTTCCATAGCGCTGGACGGCGGGGGCGGCGGCGAGCAGGAGACCAGTGACGTCCGGTGCTCAGGCGGGCAGGAACGGCAGCGCGGCGCTGCTGCCCACGGACTTCTCCGCGTTGCGCCAGATGCCGTAGATCGCGGTCCGCTGCGCGTCCATCGCCGCCAGCGCCGCGGTCAGCGTCTCCTGGGCCGCGGCGCGCTGCGCCGGCGTGCCCGCCTTCAGCACGGCGGTCATGTCCTGCTGGACGTTCAGCGCGTCGGGGAACGCCCAGGTAATGACGTCGTTGTCGGCCTTGTCGAGCGGGAACTGGGCCAGCGACTCTGTCACCTGGTAGGCGGCGAAATCCGACAGCGGCTCGTTGTTGGCCGGAGAGCAGTTCTGCGCGTTGTAGGCGAGGATGCCGAGGGCGGCGGACAGGTCGGCCTTGTCGCCGGCCTGCACCTTGTTGAAAGCCGTCATCGAGTCCCGCGTGCCGCCGGCGCACGACTCGATGCCCGCGTTCACGTCCTTGAGGTACCCGGACAGGTCGCCGGCCCGCTGGGCCGTGGACGGCTTGTGCGACAGCGACACCACCACCACGCCGCCGATGAGCACGATGACGGCGGCGAATACCCACAGCGGGGTGCGGTGCGTCGCCCAGCCGGTGTGCCGCAGCGGCACGAACGGCGGCTCGGTCTTCGTCGGGGAATCCACGGCTTCGCCTCGATCCTTACTGCTGTCTCAGGAGCTTGCCTGCATAAGGCGCAGGCCCTTGTCCAGGTCGGCCTGCGTCACCGCGCCGAGCACGTGGTCCACGATGCGGTGCTGTGCGTTGAGGAAGAACGTTTGCGGGAGCCCGGTGACCCCGTACGCGTTGGCCGCGGCGAGCTGCGGGTCGACGCCGATCGGGTAGCTGACGCCCTTGGCCTTGGCGAACTGGAGCGCACTCGCCGCGGTGTCGTTCTCGTCGAGCCCCACGATGATCACATGGCCGTGCTGGCGGGTGTACCACCTCGCCAGCAACGGGGTCTCCTGCTGGCAAGGCTCGCACCAGGAGGCCCAGAAGTTCACGATCAGCGGCTTGCCCTGGTACTGGCTTAGCGTGATGTGCTGGCCGGGAGCGGTGAGGGAGTCCAGCGTGAAGCCGGCCGCCACCGGGGCAGGCGGCGAGCCGCCGGTGCCCGAGGTGGCCAGGCTGACCGCGACGGCGGCGACCACGAAGATCGCGACGAGCCCGGTGATGAACTTGTGCCTGAGCACGAGCCGGCCTGCCAC
>NZ_JBARCR010001126.1:0-5163 GCF_049794275.1 Trebonia sp. | reverse complement strand
CCTCGGCGAAGAGCGCCTCGGTGGCGGCCGGCGGCAGGTCGATCACCACGCCAAGGGCCTCGAGCACGTCGGCCGCGCCGCAGGCGGACGACGCCGCCCGGTTGCCGTGCTTGACCATCCTGGCGCCGGCGGCCGCCGCGACGATCGTCGCCATCGTCGACACGTTGACCGTGTGCGCGCCGTCGGCGCCGCTGCCGACCAGGTCCGTGATCGGACCGGGAATGCTGATCGGGGTCGCGTGCGCGAGCATGCCCGCGGCCAGGCCGGACATCTCCTCCGCGGTTTCCCCCTTGGCCCGCAGCCCCACGCCGAACCCGGCGATCTGGGCCGGGGATGCCGCCCCGTCCATGATCTCGTTCATCGCCCAGGCGGTCTGGCTGGCGCTGAGCGGCTGGCCGCTGATCAGCGCGCGGATAAGCGCGGGCCAGGTCGGCCCGTCCACGGACGGCGGAGTCACCGGGGCACCGCCTATCCGGCGGTGATCGCCGCGGCGCGTGACCGCATCAGGGCGGCGAGCTCCCTGGCCAGCGCCACCGGGTCGATCGGGTGGCTGACCACGGCCTCGGCCCGCGACCAGGTCGCGAGCCAGCGGTCGTCGGCGCGGGCGATGACCAGCAGCACCGGCGGGCAGTTGTAGATCTCGTCCTTCGCCTGGCGGCTGACGCCCATGCCGCCGGCCGGCTGCGCCTCGCCGTCGAGCACCATCACGTCGACGCCGCCGGCGTCCAGCAGCCGGAACAGGGCGGGTTCGGTCGCCACCTCGACGATCTCCGCCTCCGGCACGTCGGGGGCCGGGCGACGCCCGATCGCGAGCATGATTTCCGCCCGCGTATCGGCGTCATGACTGTACACAACGACCTTCATGGTCCGTCATCTTACTGAGGATCGGGGGGACCGGGGGCAGCCCCCCGGGGGAGAGCAGAGCAAATCCGGGGGTCGGGTGCAGATCCCCTACGAGGTGTCGTAATAATGACCTTCGTGGCGACTGCATCCGTGACCGAGACACCGGTACCCCGCGGCCCTGCCAGCAGACCGAACCTCGTCAGCGTGGGTACCATCATCTGGCTGTCCAGTGAGCTGATGTTCTTTGCTGCGCTGTTCGCGATGTACTTCACGATCCGGTCCGTTGATAAGGGCCAGGGCCTGGCGTGGCCGATGGCTCATCTTGACCTCCCGCTCGCGTCGGCGAACACCATCGTGCTCGTGGCCTCCAGCGTCACCTGCCAGATGGGCGTGTTCGCGGTCGAGCGCGGCCAGATCAAGCGCACGCGTTCGATCTTCAACTTCATGCAGTGGGGCCTGCGCGAGTGGTACGTGCTGTCCTTCATCATGGGGCTGTACTTCGTCCTCGGTCAGGGATACGAGTACCTCGACCTGATCCGCCAGCAGGGCGTGACCCTGTCGTCGAGCAACTACGGTTCGGTCTTCTTCCTGACCACGGGGTTCCACGGCCTGCACGTGACCGGCGGCCTGTTCGCCTTCATCTTCCTGCTCGGGCGTACCTACGCCGCTAAACGCTTCACCAGGGAACAGCAGATCAGCGCGATCGTGGTGTCGTACTACTGGCACTTCGTCGACGTCGTGTGGATCGGCCTTTTCACCACCATCTACCTCATCCACTAACCAGGGGAAACCGAGTGAGCTCGATCATCGCCCGGCGCAGGCACCCGGCCGCCGGTTACGCGGCGGTCGCCGTCGGCCTCGTCGCGGTCGGCGTGCTCTACAGCACGCTGGCCGGCGGCGGCGCGTCGGCCGCAGCGCCCGCGCAGGCCTCGACGTCGATCGCGCAAGGCAAGTCGCTGTTCGAACAGAGCTGCTCGTCCTGCCACGGGCTCGACGCCCAGGGCACTTCGCAGGCGCCCTCGCTGATCGGCGCCGGCGCCGCCGCGGTGTACTTCCAGATGTCGACGGGCCGGATGCCGGCCAAGGAACTCGGCGCGGAGAACGATCGCAAGCCGACGGACTTCACGGAACAGCAGATCTACGCCATCGCCGCCTACATCGCGTCGCTCGGCGGCGGCCCGCCCATCCCGTCCGAAGCGGACGTGTCCACCGAGGGCGCGAACACCGCGCTCGGCGAGGAGCTGTTCAGCACGAACTGCGCCCAGTGCCACGGGTTCGCCGGCGCCGGCGGCGCGCTGACCTACGGCAAGAACGCGCCCTCGCTGAACGCCTCGACGCCGACCCAGATCTACACGGCGATGCTGACCGGGCCCGAGGCGATGCCGGTCTTCGGCGACGGGACGGTCACGCCGCAGGAGAAGCGCGACATCATCGCCTTCATCACCGACACGCGGAACGAGCCCAACCCCGGCGGCTTGTCCCTGGCACGCACCGGCACGGTCACCGAGGGCCTGTTGATCTGGATCGGCGGGCTTGGCTTCCTCATACTCATCGCCATGTGGCTCACCGCCAGGCGGCGGGACCGCGCCATCGATGAACACGGCGGTGACCACGTCCCTGGTGAGCACGCCACGACTGAAACGGCTGAGCAGGCTGAATCGGAGCACAGTTCATGAGCGAGATCGAGGAGCCGACCGGGACCGGCCCACGCCGGGTGATCGGGACCCCGTCGCCCGCCCCGGCCGCGGTCGACACCGCGGAAAAGCCGGCCGGGCCGGCGCTCGTCACCGACCCGCCGGACAAGGCGCGCGCGAGCCGCGCGGAACGCCTGGTAGCGGCCCTTTTCGTACTCGCGTTCGTCGCCGGGTGCGGGTTCATCGCGGCCTACATCGGACTTGAGGTCGGGTCGTCCAACCTCCCGGCGGGCGCGAACGCTGTCGACGCCGCGTTCCGGTCGAACCTGGCGCTCGGCCTGGCCCTGTCGGTGGTCCTGCTGGCGCTCGGCACCGGATCGATGATCTGGGTGCGGCACCTGACGCCGAACATCGAGATCGCAGAGGAACGGCACGAACTCGCGTCGGCCCCCGGGGACCGCGCCGCGTTCAAGGCAGAATTCGCCGACGGCGCGGCCATCAGCCAGTTCACCAAGCGGCCGCTGCTGCGCCGCACGCTGCTGCTCGCCACCGTACCGCTGGCGCTGGCGCCGCTGGTGCTGCTGCGCGACCTGGGCCCGCTGCCTGGCACGTCGCTGCGGTACACGGTGTGGCGCAAGGGCCTGCGGGCCGTGACCCTGGGCGCCCTCAACCCGCTGCGGCCCGGCGACTTCCAGCCGGGCAGCATGATCACGATGATCCCCGAGGGCTTCCAGGACGATGCCGACGCGCTGGCCAAGGCGGGCGTGATCCTGATCAAGTTCGAGCCGGGCCAGCTCAACTTTCCAGACCGCTATAACGGCAGCACGCTGATCGCCTCAATGAACTGGTCGATCGACAATAGCCTCATCGCCTACTCCAAGATCTGCACGCACGTGGGCTGTCCGGTGGCGCTGTACGAGCAGACGACCCACCACATCCTGTGCCCGTGCCACCAGTCGACGTTCGACGCCACGAACGGGGCATGGGTGATCTTCGGCCCGGCGGCGCGGCCGCTGCCGCAACTGCCGCTAATGGTCGACTCCGACGGGTACCTGGCGGCGGCCAGCGACTTCCCGCAGCCGGTCGGCCCGAGCTTCTGGGAGCGCGGATGAGCGACGAAGCGGTAAAGATCCCCAAGGCGCTGGACGGCGTCGGCGGGTGGCTCGACGACAGGTTCCACGGGGCGCGCGGCGTCAAGGTCCTGATGCGGAAGGTCTTCCCCGACCACTGGTCGTTCATGCTGGGCGAGATCGCGCTGTGGTCCTTCGTGATCCTGCTGCTGACCGGCACGTACCTGGCGCTGTTCTTCGTGCCGTCGACGCAGGAGGTGGTGTACCACGGCTCGTATGCCAAGCTCGACGGCATCCAGATGTCGCAGGCGTACGCGTCCACGCTGAACATCTCGTTCGACATCCGCGGCGGGCTGCTGATCAGGCAGATCCATCACTGGGCCGCCGACCTGTTCATGGTCGCGATCTTCGCGCACATGCTCCGGGTGTTCTTCACCGGCGCGTACCGCAAGCCGCGCGAGGTCAACTGGCTGATCGGGATCACGCTGCTCCTGCTGGGCATGCTCGAGGGGCTGTTCGGCTACTCGCTGCCTGACGACCAGCTGTCGGGCGCCGGCCTGCGGATCTTCGAGGGCGTGCTGCAGGGCGTACCGATCGTGGGCACCTACCTGGCGTTCTTCCTGTTCGGCGGGGAGTTCCCCGGCAACGCGATCGTGCCCAGGATGTACATCATCCACGTGTTCCTGATCCCCGGGCTGATCCTGGCGCTGATCACCGCGCACCTGTTCATCATGTTCTGGCAGAAGCACACCCAGATGCCGGCGCTGGGGAACACCGAGCAGAACGTGACCGGCCAGCCGTTCTGGCCGTACTTCCTGCTCAAGGGCCAGGCGTGGTTCTTCTTCATCTTCGGCTCCCTGGCCGTGCTCTCCACGTTCGCGCAGATCAACCCCGTCTGGCTGTACGGCCCGTACACGCCGCTGGCGATCTCCTCGGCGTCCCAGCCCGACTGGTACATGGGCATCCTCGAAGGAGCGCTGCGCATCATGCCCTCCTGGGAGATCAACTTCCTCGGGCATACCTTGACGCTGTCGGTGCTGATCCCGTTCGCCGTGCCGCTCGGGATCATCTTCACCGGCGCCGCGCTGTGGCCGTTCTTCGAGCAGTGGGCGACCGGCGACAGGTCCGCGCACCACATCAACGACCGGCCGCGCAACGCCCCGGCGCGCACCGGGACCGGGGTGGCGGCGGTCTGCTTCTACGGCATCCTGTGGGCCGAGGGCGCCAACGACGTGCTCGCCAACGCGTTCGACATACCGCTGTACACGATCACCTGGATCGCGCGGATAGCCGTCTTCGTGGTGCCGATCGGCGCGTACTACGTGACGAAACGGATCTGCCTCGGGCTGCAGCGGCACGACACGTCGATGCTCACCCACGGCGTCGAGATCGGCATCATCAAACAGCTGCCTGACGGCGGGTTCGTCGAGGAGGAACGACCGCTCACGGAGGCTGAGCGGGGCAAGATCGACTCCAAGAAGGTGCCCTTGGCGCTCCCGGCGCCCGGCGAGCCGGACCCCAACGGCGTGCCCGCGCCCGCATCGCGCGGCGTCATGGGCTGGGCCCGCGGGGTGGCGAACCGCGCGTTCACGGAGACCGTGGCGGTGCCCGACGGG
>NZ_JBARCR010001125.1:0-1710 GCF_049794275.1 Trebonia sp. | reverse complement strand
GATGTCTTGCAGTGCAAGTTGCATAACCATTTCCAGTGCAACAGCAAACCGAGCATCCGCGCATCCGGAGCATCTCCGCATCCGTCAGCTGAGGAAACCGATGAACGCAACGGCCCCGGCCCGCACGGCCGAACTGCACCAGCGCCGCATCCGGCTTGCCCGGCAGCCAGTCGCGGCGGGCCAGGCCCGCGGCCAGGTCCGCGACGCCCTGCGCTCCTGGCAGGTTCCCGTCGACCCGGATGTCGCGATCCTGCTGACCAGCGACGTCGTGACCAACGCCATACTGCACGGCGCCGGCCCGAGCGTCACGGTCGCGATCAGGTGCTCGCGCGGCCAGCTGCGCGTCGACGTCTACGACTCCGCGCGGTCGCTGCCCGTCCCCGCCGAGACGCCCGACGAGGACGGAGCAGGACCTGAGCTCGTGCTGGTCGCCCGGCTGGCGGACGACTGGGGCGTGTTCCGCACCCCCGCGGGCCGCGGCGTGTACTTCACGCTCACGTTCAACGGGTAGCCAACGGGGTAGTGAGGGACGGTTGTTACCCAAACGGCACGGCCGAGACCGGCCTGAACGCCGCGTGACCGTTAAGGTGGTTGGATGAGTTCAGCCGAGCCGGTGAGCTGGTAATCCGGGATCGGGAGCCTGCGGTATATTCAGATAAATTCGGTCGGAAAAATTTAGATTCCTCACGGAATTCTCGCGAAAGGGCCTGGCGGCAGCTTGATCACGTTCGAGGCAGTGACGAAGCGGTACCCGGACGGGACGGTGGCCGTCGACGCGCTCGACCTTGAGGTGCCCGCGGGCAAGACCGTCGTCCTCGTCGGCCCCAGCGGCTGCGGCAAGACCACCACCCTGCGGATGACCAACCGCCTCGTCGAGCCGACCGAGGGCCGGATCACGCTCGACGGCAAGGACATCAGGGAGCAGAACCCGGCCAGGCTGCGGCGCGGCATCGGCTACGTGATCCAGCAGACCGGGCTGTTCCCGCACCGGACCGTCGAGGACAACATCGCCACGGTCCCGGTGCTCAACGGCTGGCGGCGGCAGAAGGCGCGGGACCGGGCCCGTGAGCTGCTCACCACCGTCGGCCTGGACCCCGCGCTGGCGGGGCGCTACCCGTACCAGCTGTCCGGCGGTCAGCAGCAGCGGGTCGGGGTGGCCCGCGCGCTCGCCGCGGACCCGCCGGTACTGCTGATGGACGAGCCGTTCAGCGCCGTCGACCCGGTGGTGCGCAGCTCGCTGCAGGAAGAGCTGCTCGCGCTGCAGCGCGAGCTGCAGAAGACGATCCTGTTCGTGACGCACGACATCGAGGAGGCCATCAAGATCGGCGACCTGGTGGCGCTGTTCCGGCCGCACGGCAAGATCGCCCAGTTCGACACCCCGGAACGGCTGCTCGGTGCCCCCGCGGACGACTACGTGGCCGGGTTCGTCGGCTTCGACCGGGGCATCAGGCGGCTGTCGTTCTTCAGGTCGCAGGGCCTCACGCTAAGCACCGGGCCGGTGCTCAGCGCCGACACGACCGTCGCCAAGGCGCAGGCCACCGGCGAGCCGTGGATCCTGGTCACCGACGGCGGGAAGCCGCGCGGCTGGGTCCAGGCGGACAGCCTGGGCGGCCACGCCGGCGACACTCCGCTGAGCCAGGTGCCCGCCGAGCCGTTCGGGCACACGTTCACGGTCGGCACCGACTCGCTGCGGGCGGCGCTCGACGCGGC
>NZ_JBARCR010001124.1:0-1638 GCF_049794275.1 Trebonia sp. | reverse complement strand
GGCCCGGATCGCGGCGGCCGCCGCGTTAAGCGCTCCGGCGTCCCTGGCGTCGATGACGAGCGAGTACCCCGCCGCCGCCAGGCCGTCCGCCAGCGCCCGGCCAAGGCCGCGGGAAGCTCCGGTGATCAGTGCTTTCTTCATGGCTTCGACGCTAGGCCGCAACCGCGGGCACCGCATCGGCCGGCGGGCTCGGCGGGCACCGTCCGATGGTCTTAGGACCAGCGCCGGATCCCGGTTCGCGCCGGCCGGGATACCGTCGGAAGGGTGGAAAGCTATCTCGCGGAACTGCGCTCGGTCAGCCAGGCCGTGCTGGCGGTGAGCGGCACGCTGGGCACGCGGGACGCGCTCGCGGCGATCGTGCGGTCCGCGCGGACGCTGGTGGACGCGCGGTACGCCGCGCTCGGCGTGCCCGACGACCGGGGCTCGTTCGCCGAGTTCGTGACCGACGGGATTTCCCAGGCCCGGCAGCGCGCGATCGGCCCGCTGCCACGGCAGCACGGGATGCTGGCCGCGCTGCTGAAGTCCGGCGTGCCGGAACGGCTGACGGACATCAGGACGGACCCCAGGTTCGAAGGCTGGCCCGCCGCGCATCCAGAAATGACCGGGTTCCTCGGGGTGCCGGTGCGGCGCGGCGCGGAGGTACTCGGCATCATCTTCGTGGCGAACAAGCGGTCGGGGGAGTTCACCGACCGCGACGAGGAACTGCTCACGCTCTTCGCCGCGCACGCCGCGATCGCCCTGAGCAACGAGCGGCTGTACGAACGGAGCCGGGAGGCGTCGGTGCTCGAAGAGCGGGCCAGGCTGGCGCGTGAACTGCACGACGCGGTGTCGCAGCGGCTGTTCTCGATCCGGGCGCACGCCCGCGCCGCCGAGATTCTGGTCGGGAAGGATCCCGCGCTCGTGTCGGCCGAACTCGCCGCGATCGCGGATATCGGCGCGCAGGCACACGCGGAACTGCGCGCGGTCATCGACGGCCTCGCGCCGCCGGAACTGGACGGGCTCGCCGAGTCGCTGCGTCGGTACGCGCAGCTCGCCGCGCGGGCGTACGGCGTCGAGGTCCTGGTGACGGCGCCCGAACTGCCGGAACTGGAGCCGCGGGTGCAGGCGGCGGCGTTCCGGGTCGGCCAGGAGGCGCTGAACAACGCGCTGCGCCACGCGGCCGCCACGAAGATCTCCGTGCGGCTGACGCGGACCTCCCGCCTGGTGGTGCTCGAGGTGTCGGACGACGGGACCGGGTTCGACCCGGCGCTCGCCGCCGCCCGAGCGTCCGGCGGGCTCGGGCTGGCGTCTATGCGGGAGCGGGCAGCCGCGGTCGGCGGGACACTCAGGATTACCTCGGAACCCGGCGCAGGCACCAAGGTCAGGCTGGCGGTGCCGGCGTGATCAGCGTGCTCATCGTGGACGACCACCCCGTGGTCCGGCAAGGGCTGCGGGCGCTGCTCGAGGTGCAGGACGACATGACGGTGGCGGGCGAGGCCGGCGACGGTCCCGCCGCGATATCCCTGGCCGAATCGCTGCGACCGGACATCGTGCTGCTCGACCTGAAGCTGCCCGGCATGGACGGCGTCGCCGTGCTGCGGCCGCTGCGCGCGGCAGGCCTGCGGGTGCTGGTGCTGACCAGCGCGACCGAGCCGAGCG
>NZ_JBARCR010001123.1:0-2657 GCF_049794275.1 Trebonia sp. | reverse complement strand
CTGGCGGCCGAGACCGGAGCCCGCTCCGGTGACGAGCGCCGCGCCTTTAGCTGTCATCTACTTGCCGCCGAATTCCGGCGGGCGCTTCTGCAGGAACGCCGACACGCCCTCCACGAAGTCGGCGCTGGCGGCCAGCTCGCCCTGGATCGACGCCTCGAGCTCCAGGTGGGCGGCCATCCGGTCGTACATCCAGTGGTTCAGCTCCCGCTTGCTGCCCGCGTAGGAGCGGGTCGGCCCGGCGGCGAGCCTGGCCAGCAGCGCGCCGGCCTTCGCCGCGAACTCCGCGTCCGGCCAGGCGGAGTTGATCAGGCCCCAGTCGACGGCCTTCGAGGCGCTGACCCGCTCGCCGAGCATGGCCATCTCGGCGGCCCGCGCGAAACCCACCCGGGACGGCACGAACAGGCTCGCGCCGCCGTCGGGCACCAGGCCGATGCCCACGAACGCGAGCATGAAGTAGGCCGACTCCGCCGCCACCACCAGGTCGCCTGCCAGTGCCAGCGACAGGCCCGCCCCGGCCGCCGGGCCGTTGACCGCGGTCAGCACCGGCTTGGGCATCTCCCTGATCGTGGTGACGATCGGGTGGTACCACCGGGTCAGCGTCGTGTACGTGTCCAGCTTGCCGGCCACCGCGTCGTCGGCGCCGTCCTTGAGGTCGGCGCCAGAGCAGAAGGCCCTGCCGTTCCCGGTCAGCATCACGGCGCGCACCGTCTCGTCGGCGGCGACCTCGCGCAGCACGGCGAGCAGGTCTTGCGACAGCCCGTCGCTCCAGGCGTTCATTCGGTCCGGCCGGTTCAGCGCGATCTTCACCGCCGCGCCATCGCGGTTCACGTCCACAGTCTCGTAGCGGCGGGTCTGCTCGTCATCCACGGACTTAATTTATAGTCCGAACCAGGGGTATGCCGAGGGAAGGAGCCCGTGATGGCGAAGAAGTCCGGCGGCGAACGGCTGCCTAGGGGCGTCTACGAGGAGGAGCTCTACCGGCTGCAGGTGGAGCTCGTGAAGCTCCAGGAGTGGACGCGCGCGTCCGGCGCGCGGATCGTGGTCATCTTCGAGGGCCGCGACGCCGCGGGCAAGGGCGGCACGATCCAGCGCATCACCCAGTATCTCAACCCCCGCTTCGCGCGGATCGCGGCGCTGCCCAAGCCGACCGAACGGGAGAGCACCGAGTGGTACTTCCAGCGGTACGTGGAGCGCCTGCCGGCCGCCGGCGAGATTACGCTGTTCGACCGGTCCTGGTACAACAGGGCGGGCGTGGAGCACGTGATGGGGTTCTGCACGAAGGAGCAGTACGCCCGGTTCCTGCACCAGTGCCCCATCTTCGAACGGCTGCTGGTGGAAGACGGCATCCTGCTGCGCAAGTACTGGTTCTCGGTCAGCGACGAAGAGCAGCAGCGCCGGTTCCGGTCCCGGCTCGACGACCCCTTGCGGCAGTGGAAGCTGTCCCCGATGGACCTGGCGTCGCTCACCCGCTGGGAGGACTACTCCCGCGCCAAGGACGACATGTTCATGATGACCGACATCCCGGAGGCCCCGTGGTACGTGGTCGAGTCTGACGACAAGCGGCGTGCCAGGATCAACATGATCGCGCACCTGCTGTCGACGGTGCCGTACCACAAGGTCAAGGCGCCCTCGCTCGCGCTGCCGCACCGGCCGGCGTCGTCCGGCTACGTCAGGACGCCGCGCGAGATGCAGACATACGTCCTCGATCACGCGGCCTCGCTGAGGTTACGCGCCCTGCGCGGCGGGTGTGCGGCACACTGGTGCGGGTGAGCAACGCGGAACTGCGGCAGCGCGCCGAGGCGCTGGGCGTGCAGGTCACCTACTGGGACTGGCAGGGGCGCGAGACCACCGTGCCGGACGAGACGCTGCAGGCGATCGCCGCCGCGCTTGAAGATGTCACCCTGCCTGAGCAGCCCGGCAGTCCGCCCGGCAAGCGGACTGCCGGGACCCAGCCTGCGGTGGCGCCGGTGCCCGGGCAGCGCTCCTGGGGGTTCACCGTCCAGCTCTACTCGCTTCGCTCCCGCGCCTCGTGGGGGCAGGGGGACCTGCGCGACCTCGCTGAGTTCGCCGCCTGGGCGGCGCGGGACCTGGGCGCCGGCTTCGTGCTGATCAACCCGCTGCACGCGGCCGAGCCGCTGCCGCCGGTCAGCCCGTCGCCCTATCTGCCGATGAGCCGCCGCTGGATCAGCCCGCTGTACCTCCGCATCGAGGACATCCCGGAGTTCGCGGAGCTTAATTTTCCTGAACGTACGCGGCTGGCTGCCCTGGGCAACCCGCTGCGCGCCGCGAGCGGGACGGCCGCGCTGATCGACAGGGACGCGGTATGGCTGGCGAAGCGCACCGCGCTGGAGATCGTGCGGAAGGTGCCGCTGTCGCCGCCGCGCCAGGCGTCGCTCGACGCGTTCCGGGTCAGGAACGGGCCGGCGCTGGACGACTGGGGGACCTGGTGCGCGTTCGCCGAGGTCCACGGGCCGGACTACCGGACCTGGCCGGTCCCGTTGCGCGATCCCCGGTCGGCGGAGACGTACGTGCTGCGCGGCGACCTGTCGACGCGGGTGGACTTCCACGTGTGGGTGCAGTGGCTGGTCGCGGAGCAGACGGCGGCGGCGCAGGCCAGCGCCCGGGCCGCCGGGATGCCGATCGGCATCGTGGCTGAC